>JAZLKJ010000056.1:0-7396 GCA_045597565.1 Prevotella sp.
AAAACCATAGAATACCTAATGACCATAGCCGCGAACCTCACTCCGAAGTCCGCTATTCTTTCTTTTGTCATAACTCACGAATTACTAACAATGAGGCTGTTTTTAGATAGTCTCGCAAACAAATATTTTCGAATGAAAAAAACTATTCTCCCCCTTTGTCTGCTAATGCTTGCAACTTCCGCTTCGGCACAAAACAAGTCTTCAGAACTTCTCTCCGACAGTACAGAGGTTAGACTCGTTTGCCCTTCTCAGAAATATAGGGAAGTGAGCTATCCGACACCAAACATAGACCCGGTGAAGACCAACGAAGTTCTAGGTGTCATACTCCATCATACTGCCGTACCGACCGTGGAGGAGTCTTTGCGAATACTCTCCGTTGACCCTCGTGGTGTGGGTACTCACGTTGTCATCGACACCGATGGCACGCGCTACGTCATGTGTCCACCGACGGCAGTCACCTTCCATGCAGGTAAGTCTATCCTCAACGGCAGGGAACATTGCAACGACTTCTGCATTGGCATAGAGTTCCAGGGCAATACCCTTGTAAAGCCGTTGACCGAGCAGCAAGTGGAGAGTGCCATAGAATATCTGTTGCCTATAATTGCAGAGTACAACATCCCCATCAGCAACATCGTTACCCACGAATCCATCCGTAAGGCTTACAAGAAGAAATACCCTAAGGATAAAGTTGCTGGAAAGGTGGACATCACGCCTGCAGAGTACAGCAAGTTCATGACAGCTCTGAACAAAAGCCTTAACAATCAAATATAAGAAAAAAGTGTAAAAAAACACAGTTTACTTTTGTTTTTACATTTTTATTTGTATCTTTGCACACGCAAATGAAACATTGACTATAACTAACTAATTACTAACTATATCACAATCTATGAAAAAACTCTTTACTCTTTTAGCCCTCGTATGGTGCGCAGCCACGGGGGGATGGGCGCAAGACTCTTGGGTTGCACCTAATGAGGGCACCTCAATTTCAGCCCTTAGCAAGCTTCTAAATTCTGAGAATATTGAGGCTCTCAACACTTCTTCTGTCTCTGCAAATAAAAATAGTGACGGAGCGTTCCAGACATCAACTTATCCAACGAATGTTACTTTTAGAGGAAACGGTTCTATTTCCGCTAAAGCAGAACTTACGGATTATACTGATTGGAACAAGAAGGATAATAATCAGACAAATATCGTTCTTCTTCCTAAGAAGGACGGAACGTTCGTCGGCATCGTAGGTATTAACGCTGACAAAGATATCCGAATCTGGGATAATACAGACGGCAAAGAAATCTATAAGGGCAGAATATCTGCCAAAGGTGTTGCACAGGTAGAGTGTGAACTTAGTAAGGGTCATGTTTACCTTTTCTATACATCTGGTACAACAGCTGCTTTGCTTAAGATGACTTATGAAGCTAAGTCTGAAGAGGCTTCTGCAGTAGTATCAAAGCTATCTGTAAATGGTGTACAGACAAAATTTGATGAAGAAACTAAGACTTTCTCTATTGCTTTCGAGAATGGAACAGAAGGAAGTGGTCTTGAACTCGTTTCGGTTGCTGGAACAGGTGCTGTGATTAAATACTATTCTGATCAGGCTTGCTCTGCAGAAGCTACTCCTGTAATGCCAGCCCTTAATAGTGAGGTTACATATTACATCAAGTCCACTAATTCAGAAGCAAATCCTTCTGAGATTGTTTACGCACTCAAAGTAAAGAATAATATCCTTTATGCCGTTTCTTTTGCAAAGAACATCGAGGGTGTTTACAATGTAAACCGTATGTTCCCTACAGATATTACTACTACTGAGATTGGTACAAAAATGACTCTCCCGAATAACTATATATATTACAAGGAAGGCTACACTTTGTCTGGATGGAATGATGGCAGCAGCACTTATGCTCCGGGTGCGGAATATACAATCACAGGCAATACGCAGTTCTCTCCTATATTCAGTCAGAATGAGGTTTCTCTTGATGCTCGTGTAGGCGATACTGACATCATTGTTGACTTTGCTCGTGATACTAACGGAGGTCGTTTCGTAAACATTGAAGGAAATGCGGATAAGTTGATCTTCCCTGCTACTATCAACGGTAAGACTATTGATTTTGCTATTGATGTAGATTGTAATACTGGTGCAGGTGTAGAAGGAAAGAAGGGTAAACTCAATAACACAAGTAATACTACTAAGGCTCAGATGAACGAAGGTACAAAGATTGTTCTTCCTGCTGCCAAGGATATGGAAGTGAAGGTTTATTATACTAACGGCACACCAACTGTTTCTGCTATTAAGTTTGGTGGCAGCGATGCAGACGAGGTGAATACAACTGACAAGTATATCCAATACACATACACAGGAACAGCAGAAACACTCGATCTCGTTGATCAGGGCATGGCTATCTATCCAAGCAAGATCGTTCTCACTTATCCTGTAGCTCCAACAAAGGCCAAGGCTCCTGTGATTGCTGCGGGTACTTTTGACTTCGAGAAGAAGGGTACTCCTGTAGAGATCACTGCTCAGAGCGGCGCGACTATCAAGTACAGCGTTGATGGCGGTAGCACATGGAATACTTACTCTGAGGCTATCATCCTCTCAAGCGAGACTACTGTAAAGGCTAAGGCTTCTGTAGATGGTCTTGAGGATTCTGAAGTGGCTGAGCTTACTGCTGGCGAGACTGTTGATGCAGAAAAGTCTTTCGTTGCCGTGGTTTATCAGGCTAACTACAACGATGATACAAAGGATGCTGCTAAGATGAAGTCTATCTACTCTTCATTCTTTGATGCTGAGGCTTGCAATGTTATCCTTGTCGGCGCTCCTAATGCAGATACTAAGTGGACTGACCTTTGCCCAACACTCAAGAGTGCTGACATCGTGCTCATCACTGAGGCAATGTCTGGCGGCAAGACTTTCTCTAATGGACTTAAGGACATTACAGAGTATGAACAGGGAAATGCTAAGGTTATCCACCTCAAGGCGTTCAACTATACAGATAAGCGCTGGAGCTGGGGTACTCCTGGTCAGGCAGCTGCTAAGACTGTTGTTGATATCAAGCCAACAAACAAAAAGTACGATATCTTCAAGGGATGTGTGTTCAATGATAATGATGGCATCGATATGTTTGATGCTGGCATTGATGAAAGTAAAAACCACATTCAGTATGTTAAGTTTAGCGATGAAGAAAGCGCAGCATACATGGGTACACAGCTTGCTTATACAGGTGAAGAGGCTAATGTCACTATGCACTGTAAGGGTAGCTACTACCTCTTCCTCGGTCTCTCTTGCGATGATATCTCTGCCGTAGGCAATAACGCAAAGACTATTGTCAAGAATGCTGCAGGCTTGATGCTCGCTGGTCAGAAACTTGAAAGTGCTACAGGTATCTCTTCTGTTCAGGATACTCACAGCCGCGTACAGGGCATCTACAACCTCGCTGGTCAGAAGGTGGCTGTAAGCTATAAGGGTATCGTTATCAAGAACGGTGTGAAGGTAATGATGAAGTAATACACATTATTATATATAATATAAGGCGACGCTCAGCATTGTTTGGGCGTCGCCTTTGTGTTTTTTTGTGTTGAAAGGAGAGGTGTTTTATGTTGTAAAAAAATCTTTGAAAAAAAATAAGGAAAAAATTTTGCAGATTAAATATTTATTCTTAACTTTGCACCCGTAAAACTTAATGAACTTTATTTTCATGCTACACAAGAAAAAAACTATAGAGGAAAAAGACCCTGAGCAGAAGATCCCAACGATGACAAAAGACAAGCTTGGATGGATGGTAATGTACTTGCTCAGCAAGCCTCATGGTGCTACGCTGGAGGAGATTCAGGCTCAGTGGAAGAAGAACCTTCCGATAGAGAAGCGACACAAGAGTCTGCAATACCGCACGTTCCACAACTGGTGTATCCAGCTGAAAGAGGGCGGCAGGTTTTGGGTGAGGACGGACAAGGGTACCGGCAAGTACCATCTGGAGATAAATGAGTACAGCAACGACGACGAGGGAGACATCCCATTGATAAACTACTCGCTCGTTGACTACGAGAAGATTGGTCGTGCGCTGAACAACCGTCAGTTAAGAAAACGTGTGGTGAACGAGCCGAGCTATGAGTCGGAAGAGCAGTTGGACATCATTACGAGTGCCATGATAGCGGGCAAGGTGCTACATATCTGCTATGAGAAGTTTGGCGAGGACGGATATGAGATAGATGTCCATCCTTATGCCCTTCGCCGCTGTCAGCGCCGCTGGTATCTGCTTGCCTACTGTCCTGAGCGTGGTGGCATGCGCACATACGCCATCGACCGTATGCCTTGTTGCAGCATTACGATGGGAGAGTTCAAGATGCCTGCCGACTTTGATGCCGATGAGTACTTTAGCGGTTGCATAGGAGTGTTCAAGGGCATAAAGGAGGAGGAGAAGGTACCAACATACGTGCGCCTGAAGGTGAGCAACCGCATGAGCGAGTATCTGCAGACCCTTCCGCTCCATAAGTCGCAGATGCTTGTGGAGGAAAAGGACAACTGCAACATCTTCCGCTATCTGCTTCTCCCTACCGACGAGCTTGCGTCAAGAATACTCGCAATGGGCGACGAGGTGGAGGTACTTGCTCCAGAATCGCTGAGACAGAAGATGAAGGAAAAGACTCTGCGCATGAAGTCACTATATGATTAACCGAAACTCATTACCCCTTAACCCTGTTAACCATAAAACATAAACCATCCCACTATGCACACCAACATTCACGACATTGGCTACGTGGAGAGCAGGATTGACGACTGCTCTGCCCTCGGAGCCTATATTCAGGATGACAGTCAGAAGGAATTCATAGTACGGAGTCTCATGCACTGTCGCACTCCTCGCGAGTGGGCAATTTTGCTCATATACAAGTTGTATCTGGAGGAGACGCTGCCATGGAGCATCATCAACTCGAAGAACTTCATCGTCACTACGGCAACGCTCTGCGTGAATCTGAAGGCAGCCAACTACGAGAACCTGCGCAAGGCACTTGCCCGACAGTACAGTCGGATAGTGAAAGGATAGAGGCACGTTACACACACACAACACAAACACGCCAAAAAGCGACCTCCGTGAGGTGCAAAATCGACTTCGCAGGTTTTGTTTTTCCCTGAACATTCCCTGAAGTTTCCCTAAACTTTCCTGCCTATTGCGGGAAAGTTTTTTTATGCTTACCTTTGCAGACGAAATCAATAACCATAATCTCAAACAACATTATGCACACAGCAACAATCAATTATCGTATCAAGTATCGCATTGAGCATGCAGTTGAGGAGCTAAACTCTCTCACTTACATCGACGCCAATCGTCACTACAAGCATGTAGAAAACTACGAGGCGCGCCGTCGCGAAATCTGGAAGACTCTCGCTTGTCCTTCTAATCGTCACTGGCAGCCGCGTCCGGACTTCATGCCGATGAAGCACATCGGTGGACCGAAAGACGGCGAGCCTATCATTTCGCTTAGTATTGAGGAACTTCAACTGCCAGCCTTCATTAAACACACACAACCATTATGCAACTAACAAAGAATTTTTCTCTCTCTGAGATGCTCCGCTCCGACACAGCTAGCCGACTGCATCTCAACAACGATCCGCCGGAAACGGCAGTCATTAACCTCAAGCTCCTCGCTGAGCATGTCCTTCAGCCACTTCGCGATGCCTATGGCAAACCGATTATCGTAAGCAGCGGTTTCCGTAGCCCTGAGCTGAACCGCGCTATCAACGGTGCAAAGAATTCGCAGCACATGCTCGGACAGGCGGCAGACATCGTGCCGCGCTATCAACCGGGATGGACTGACCAGCAAAGGCGACAGGAATGTCAGCGGCTCTTCGACCTCATCCGCCAGCTCCGTCTTCCCTTTGACCAGCTTATTGACGAGAAGAACTTCTCGTGGGTGCACGTAAGCTACGGAGAAAGGAGCCGAAGGCAGGTGTTGAGGTCGTAAAAGCCCACCCAAGCCCTCCCTAAGGGATGGATGTTAAAATCATCAAATCGTTTAATCATTAAATCATCAAATGACATTATGAACACAACAATCCAAAATCCACAAAACAAGTTCGACTGGATGAAGTTCATCATCGGACTCCTCTCAGCGCTCCTCGGAGCCCTCACCGCATCAGCAGCAGTAGCCATAAGCCCCCTCTCTTACCTCTCCTAACAACATTTCTACTGGCAGAGTGCAATATTTCAGGCGTTTCTTACGTATATATTAATAGAGCCAAAGATGTAGGGCGAGGATTTCCGAGCCCTACAAATAGAGATTCCATTAAAATCGATAAGAAATGAAAAGATTTGCACTCTCAACATTTGTCATGATCTCGTGCATTTCAGCCGTATTTGCACAGAAGACTGTAGTATGGGAAAAGCCACTGTCAGCATTCAATCGTATATCGCAACGCCTAAGCATCAGCAAGGTGGTGTTCTGTGATACTGCCACCGTGCTGACGTTCCACTTTGAGTTCCCTGCCGGACAGCAGGTCGGTTTCCCAAGCGAGACCATGCTGCAGGCCGATGGCAAGGACTATAAGGCGAAGGGCATCAGGGATTATCAGTTGAATGCTGGCATCACTATCTCGCAGTCTGGCAAGCTTGACCTCGACATGATATGTATTAGTATTATACGGATGTTTTCAAGGTTATTATAAATTCGATAAAATTCTTTTTGTGTCACAATAATGTCACAAATTGAGTTTTTGAGTTTACATATTAACGGGTTGATGTGTGGACATTGCAACGGCGGATGTAGGTTTGTGAATTTGATATTGAATAAATGAGAGGGAAAAGAAAGGCAAAAGATGCCAAAAAGCAATTTCTATCATGCACTAAGGCAAGTTTTTTCATGCAATTAGCATCTTTTAAGTGTGAAGTTGTGCTGTATTTCAAAAATATGTAGTACTTTTGCAAATGCAAAAGTGATGCGTATAAGTCAAAAGTAAGAATTTAATAACGAATCAGTAATGATAGATCTTAGAAATCCAAAGATGGAAGACTTCAAGCACATTGAAGCTCCTGTTCGAGATTCTGCAACTCGAAAGACCTTCGCTTCTTACTATAGAGTGAAGCCTGGTAGCTATGTCATTCCACGTACTGAGCATAAGGTAACGAAACTCCCAGAAGGTATTCTATGAGTACATTCAATAAAGAGTATGATGGTCTTGCAGATGCCATCATAACGAATGCTATCGTGATGCCAGCCGTAGAACTAAATGAAGGAGAGAATGTTCATAGGTATGGACATTATAACATTAACCGATTTTTGTATAACAAATAAAGACAAGAAAACGAAATTTGCATTCCGAACTCCATCAGAGGGAGGAATTGAACTATAATATAATATAAAAATAGAGTTTCACGGCTCTTGTTCTCATTGGTAGATGTTGACTATGTTTACT
>JAZLKJ010000057.1:0-2837 GCA_045597565.1 Prevotella sp.
TGCCGACGGCAGCGAGTGTTCCTGCTATAACATATTTCCAATAGAACGTCTCGCCAAGACAAAGGCAGGAAGTTACTGCTCCAACAACAGGAATAAGTGAGTTGAAGATTGTGACCTTTCCTACTGGGTTGCAGCTAAGCAGCTTATTGTAAAGTCCGAAACCGGTTGTGGAGATTGCGATAAGCAGCAGCAAATAGATGATGCCGAGAATAGTTATATTAGGCAAAGTACCGCCTATCAACAAACCTGGAATGATAAGCAATGCGCCTCCTACTGCGAGAGCATAGCCCGTGCCAACGAAAACATCAATACGCTTACTCAAACCACGAGTCAGAAGTGAGGCAGCAGCACTACACAAGGCATTAAGAATGATGAAGCCATCGCCGAGAAGCGTAAACTGCCCACTTTCCTTGCCGCCAAGATTAAGTGCAAGTATTCCGATAAAACCAAGCACACAGCCAACGACTTTCCGCAGCGTCATCTTGTCGCTCTTGAAGAAGATGCAGGCAAGGATGACGACAGAGAAAACGCTCATGGAGTTGAGAATGGCAGAGCGTGAACCTTCAGCGTGAGACAAACCGATATAGAAGAAGAGATAATGGAGAGTGGTATTCAACAGCGAAAACAGCAGAACATACCACCAATGGCGCTTGATGTCAAACGCCAAAGTCTTGCCTTTTGTTCGCGCCATAGCCAGAATGATAAGTCCTGAAATGCAGAATCTTATTCCAGCAAACAGCATCTTACTCCCCGTCATGTCTGGTGTTATCATGAACTCCCCGAAGCCGAGCTTGATAAGCGGATAAGCCCATCCCCAAACAATGGCTGCCGTAAGCGCAAAGATTGATACCCAGAAAGGTCGTTGGAATATGCTAATATTTTCTTTGTTCATCGGTTTTTCTCAATAAACATCCTTATTAAAGGAAAGCATACTTCAATACGAAGAGAATTGCCAAAATGTAAGCACCCATACTCACTTCCTTTCCCTTGCCAGTAAAGAGGTGGAGAATAACGAAGGTAAGAAGCGAGAGAAGAATGCCATCGGAGATGCTATACGAGAGCGGCATGAGCGCAATGCAGACAAATGCAGGAATTGCTTCAAGATAGTTGGTAAAGTCTATCTTGTTGATACCTGCCATCATCATTACACCCACAAGAACAAGTGCAGGAGCAGTTGCCTGAGCAGGAATGCTTAGGAAGAAAGGAGCCAGAAGCAAAGCAACGGCAAAGCAAACGGCAGAAGTGAAAGATGTAAGTCCGCTGCGACCGCCAGCGTTCACACCCGAAGCACTCTCAACGTATGTTGTTACAGTACTTGTACCGAGGCAAGAGCCAGCAAGTGTGCCCACAGCGTCAGCCATAAACGCCTTTTCAAGATTCTTCACGTTACCCTCTTCGTCCACCATGCCAGCACGCTGACTAACGCCGATGAGTGTACCTATGGTATCAAAGATATCAATAAAGAGGAATGTAAATACGCATACAAGCATGTCAAGCGTAAGAATACTTCCCCACTCGAACTTGAAAAATATAGGCTCTATACTAGGCGGAAGCGACATCACTCCGCTGAAGTTTGTCACTCCGAGAGGAATTCCTATGACAGTTGTTACAACAATGCCGATGAGCAATGCGCCTGTCACGTTCTTTATCAGAAGAGCTGCTGTCAGCAAAATGCCGAATATGCCGAGGAGAACGCCGGAGTCGTGCATGTTGCCAAGCGTAACGAAGGTTGATTCGCTTGCGCCGATAATGCCAGCACCCTTGAGTCCGATGAAGGCGATAAACAAGCCTATACCAGGAGATATGGCACGGCGAAGCACCTTAGGCAACGCCTTGACTATCTTGACGCGAAGACCTGTTACAGTAAGCAAGATGAAGCAGAAGCCTTCAAGCAGTACGGCGGTGAGGGCAAACTGCCACGAATATCCCATTGCGCCACAGATTGTAAAGGCAAAGAAGGCATTCAGTCCCATGCCAGGGGCAAGAGCGAAAGGAAGTTTGGCATAGAACGCCATGACGAGCGTAGCTATGACTGCCGAAATACAGGTTGTTGTGAACACAGCACCAGAATCCATACCAGCAGCCGAAAGAATACTTGGATTTACGGCAAGAATGTATGCCATTGTGAGAAACGTTGTAATTCCGCCCATCACTTCCTTCTTGATGGACATTGTCAAAGGATCAAATCCGAAGAGTCTTTGTAACATTTGATTATGATTTTTCAAGTAGGCGCACCTACTTATTATTCTGCTTTAATGGTTTTCAAGATTCTATTGTTTTTAGACATGGCAAAGTTACGAATAAATCAGATAATAGGAAACCGTTCTACAGTTTTTTTTCTATTTGACTGTAAAAATTTGCTTGATTGAAAGAAAAATCATATCTTTGCAGAGTATAAAGCGACAAAACACAAACTATACATGAAAAAGACACTTTACATATCAGCCTTTGCAGTCATCTCACTCTTCGTTTGCAACATACTCTGTACAGGGAAGCTTAGCAGACAGAGAGTGGCGCTCTGCGATGTAGAAAACTGTCGCCAACTGGGCGGCTACACCAACAGGGACGGAAAGACTGTCAAGCCAAATGTTCTGATACGCAGCGGAAAACTATGCAATCTGACCGATGGCGACAAGCAAGCCTTGCAGGAACTTGGCGTAAAGACCGTCATTGACCTGCGCATACCAGAGGAAATAGCCGACAAGCCTGATCCTGTGATCAACGGCGTGGAATCATTCCGCATTAATCTCGCTGACCCGAAGAGTAGTTTCTACCGAATGTCCGTATTAGGCATAGGCATCAACAGCGACAACTACGACGAGCGAATAAACACTATA
>JAZLKJ010000058.1:0-48393 GCA_045597565.1 Prevotella sp.
CACTCACTCACTCAAATATTGTAAACAAAATAGCCCTATTCCTAATAATATTCATCTTCCTTAATTATATTATATATATATAGATGTGTAGCGACTTTTTTAGTATGTATTTTTTGAGTGAATGAGTGAGTGAGTGAGTGAAAAAAAACGCAAAAAAATCACTCACTCACTCACTCAAAAACAATAATAGGTAAAAGGTTACGTGTTCCGAAGTGCAGGTTTCACCTTGTCATCTGGCTGACTACCTATTTACAGTTTCTTTGCAAAGCAGCGTCGGCGCTTTGGGAATTCTGGGTCAAGAGGTCCCCACTGAGAAATGGCGTGAGCATTATCTTCGAGCTGAACCTGCGTCTCTGCCCATTCGCATCCGTACTTTATGTAGCGCGGAATAAGGTCGGTAAAGAGAAGCGAGTTTGCTCCCTTTGAACGATACTCAGGAAGAACTCCGATAAGAAGGAGGTCGATGATAGGCGACGTCTTGCTAATGTAAAGCGTCTTTACGATATGCCACCAGCCGAACGGAAGGAGACGGCCGCGCTTCGTCTTCTGCAACGCACGAGAGAGCGACGGAATGGAAAGTCCGAAACCGACGAGCTTCTTGTCTGGTGTGTTATGGTCGCGGATAAGGCAGAGGAACTCTGGGTTGACGAAAGGAATGTACTGGGCGATATACTGCTTTATCTGCTTTGGGCTGAGCTCGTTGTAGCCGTAGATGTCCTTGTACGACTCGTTGCAGAGCTCAAAGACTTTCTGTCCGAGTCCGCCGAAAAGGAGTTCCCAGCGTGTTGGCTTATAGACGTGGAGATTATAGCGCTTTGTGATGAGCTCGCCCACCTTGAGGTATTTTGCTGGCACTTCCTTCGGGCAGTACATCTTTGTCTCAAGATACTTCACGGCAATCTCGTAGCCTGGCATATCTGCCATGTGCTCCTTGTAGTAAGGTGCGCCATACGAGGTCATCATGGTTCCGAGCTGATCAAATCCCTCGGTAAGCATACCTTCCTTGTCAAGATCGGTAAAGCCGAAAGGTCCGCAGATTTCATCCATGCCCTTGCTCCTACCGTACTCCTCTACTGCCTGAAGGAGTTTTGCTGAGACCTCACGATCGTCAACGAAATCAAACCAGCCGAAACGTACGCGCTTTCTGTCCCAGCGCTTGTTGGCTTTATGATTTACGATTCCGGCTATACGGCCAAGAACCTTGTCATTCTCGTCAACGGCGAGGAAATATTCAGCCTCGCAGAATTCAAAGGCTGCATTCTTCTTTTTGTCAAGACAGTTATACTCGTCGCTGAAGAGTGGCGGTACGAAGTATGGGTTTCCGTCGAAAAGGTCGTAAACGAAATCAACAAAACGGGTAAGGTCTTTCTTTGATTCAACTTTCTTTATTGTTACCATGAGTATATTTACGGATTAAAGGATTTACAATTATGGATTTGTGGCGCTACTCGTAGCTTTCTTCTTCGTCGGCATATTCGGAAATCTCCAGACGCTCAAGGGTTACCTGACCGGTTTTGCTGAGCTTCATGAGAATATTGACGAAATTGTCTGAAACGTCTGTATCAGGCTCGCCCACGGCTACGACGAATTGCAGCTTATCGTTTTCAGGCTCCCCCATCAAGGAAACCGTGAGAAGCGTATAAGAATCATACTGCCCCTTTGGGATGTATTCCTTGAAGTCGTCCTTTGTATATCGCTTGGAAATAGCCTCAGAGCCATCACTACGAAGAACTCGCAGGGTTACGACATTGCCATAGTACTTGTCCTCGGCTGCTTCATCAACTACAATCGGAAGACTCTTGTCTGCCTTACGGGTTGTAATAACGGTATATTCAGAATCGCCCCACTTCACTTCGTCTTTGACGACGACGGAATCCTGAGCAATGGTGTGTTTCTTCTTTGGCTTCTCTATTTTCTTATCAATGACAATATAATCAGACTTTTTCTCCTCCTTGCATGAGGAAATAGACACGATAGAGAAGACTGAAAGAAGAATTAAAAGAAGTTTATTCATTTAAATGTTTGTATTTATTCTAGAAAAAATTAAAAACTCACTTCGAAATGTCGAATAAATAAGTTGCCTTTATTACGATATTTCCGAAATTTGATCGACCGAAATAGTCACGCTTTGAGTCACCATACATATTTCCAAGTCCATAGTAATAGCGTCCTTCAAGGATAAAATGGCCGATCTTCGGATGAGAAAACTCTATGCCGGCTCCAGCAGCGATGCCATAATCAAACTTATTTTCCACCTTCATCGTGTCCTGTGCAATCGTCACAGAAGCACGATCATGCTGCTGATAAGCGTGGATGTCATAAATATCAAAATTGGCGTCGGTTGATTCACTCATATAAAGACCGAACTGCGGACCAAGGTTTATAAAGCCGTTTACACCCTTGCGCTCCTTGCCCCACGCCAAATGTGCCATTACAGGCACTTGAATATAGTTGATAGTTCGCTGATAAGCCATCTTAACGTTATCACTTCCACTTATAATGACAGGCTTATCTTCTGTAGTAAGGATGTTTTCTTTCCAACCGAGTTGAGCGTAGTTCACCTCTGCAGCTACGGAACAAATAGTACTAAAGTATTTCTCGCAAGTATATCTGAGAGAAAGACCTGCTGTATAGCCGCCATGAAAACCTTGCGTAACTCTCGGAATAAAAGAAACATTACTCATAACATAACCGGCATTTCCACCTAGGGAGAAAACACTTCGAGGCTCTCCAACTTGGGCTTTAACACTAGTGAGGCTAAGAAGAAACAGGGATATTATGAGTAAGGAAAACTTTTTCATTTTTTTAATAGAGAGTTTCTAACATCTGTCAGTCAAACTTAGAAAGACATGGCTGAGGTTGTATTGTCTTTCTTGAAGTGGATAAACTTGAAACCAATGTTCTGCATGCCGCCTGTCTGACCGACCTTAGCAAAGTGGATGCGCGACTGAAGAGCGTCGTTGTTTGCCCATACACCAGGGAATGTCTTACCAATCTTAGAGAATCCGCGGAAGAAGAAGCGACCATGGTCATAGCCAAGAAGGGCAAAACGAGGATTATACTGGCTCAGCAAATCGCAGTTGTAAGTCTTCTTGTACTTTGCTTCGAAGGCACGAGTTGCAGGGTCAGCAGGGTTGTAGAAAGAATGTGTCGGAATAAAGACATCATATTTATGATAGAAAGGCTCATAATCGCTCACGAATGTAAGCCACTCAGTATAACCGAACACAGAAATCTTAAGTTCTGGATGTGTCTGCATGAGAGTGTCTAGTTTCTTGAAAGCTGCTTTAAGCGAAGCATTGCTTGAGGAATTGAGCACTACGACATTCTGCTTTATCGGATTGAACGCCTTCACGAAAAGATCGTCAGTAGTAGTAAGGTTCGTAATGGTGTAAACCATATTCTTTGCGTTCAAATATCCGCGAAGCTCTGCTGTGAAATCGCCCTTCGTAGTATTAGCATCGTTACAGCCAACAACGACAAACTGATTATCCTTGAACACTTCGTACATCTTGTTTATATACTGAGTGCGAGCAAACTGTGGCTCCTGATAAATCTGGAATACATTTGAATAATGGGTTGAAGGGTCGTTACTTATAGAGAAGGGAATGATAACCTTCGCGTTATTCTTTGCTGCAAACGACTGGAGAGTAGCAAGCTGCTTTGTGTACATCGGACCGAAGAATATGTCGCATTTTGCTGCGTTCGGCTCGCTCAAGACTGTAGAAAGATTGACATCCTGATGGCAGTTCCATGCGAAGAAATTCACTTCCACGCCCTCAGACTTCAGCTCGTCTGCCGCCATGATAAGACCACGATAGTATTCTACGGCTCTCTTTCCGTCGCCGTCGTTGTTGTGAAGTGGAAGAACTATGCCCACATTAATAGGCATAGCAGCAAGCATCTTTGTTGTACAAAGAATCATAAGAGCCACTAACATTGTGGCTGTTCTCTTGAAATTAATCTTTCTCATCTTTTAGATTTCTGTAATAAGCGCAGGCCATTTTTCCAAGAACCTGCATTGATTAATTAATACAATTGTTCAATTCGTTTTTATTGTAAAAGTTGTTTGCAATCGGAGCTTTTTATCACTCCTACTGTTAAATTGCTGCAAAATTAGAAAATTATTTTGGAAAAGAGAGACAATTATCAACAATAATTTGTAATTTTGCACAAAATAATCACAAATAACAGCAAAAACAAGAAAAAAATGCCACATTATATAAATTATATACACTTGACGCTTGCCATTTTCATATCTGTATTTTTCGTAGGAAAAACAAATGCGCAGAGCGTTAGTCCCGTATTCTACGTTGAGACGATAGACGGCGAGGAGGAGCAGACTTCATATTCAGGCTCAGCACCGCTGAAAGTGCGCTTTGAGGCTAAACCGGAAGACTTGGACGAATACAGCATAAACTACGAATGGTATTTCTATGCTGAAGGTGACACTACTGCCTACATGACACGCTACGGCGAAACTACAGAATACACATTCAACTCCGCAGGACAGCATAAAATTATTCTTCATGCTCGCTACAACGACGGTATTTCGGACGTGGATGTAAACAATGAGGAAGACCCGCTCATCATAACAATCTCTGAAAGTCAGCTAGACTTCCCTAACGCCTTTTCGCCCAACGGAGACGGCATAAACGACACTTTCAAGGCGAAAGCAGGAGCAAAAAGCATCGTAGAACTTAATGCAGCTATCTACAACCGATGGGGACAGATGGTTTTCAAGTTTCGCGACATAAACGACGAATGGGACGGAACTTACAAGGGACGTCCTGTAAAAGACGGAGTCTATTTCCTAAACTGTGACGCTAAAGGTGCTGACGGTCGTCATTTCCGCATTCGCAAGGACGTGAACATTCTGCGCGGATATACAGAATCACAAATTAACAATTAATCAAGAATTATCGCATATTCAAAAAAGATGATAAATGTTTACGGTGCCAAAGAGCACAATTTGAAGAACATAGATGTCCAGATACCGCGTAACAAACTTACCGTCATCACAGGACTTTCTGGCAGCGGAAAATCTTCGCTCGCTTTCGACACTATCTTTGCCGAAGGACAGCGACGCTACATTGAGACTTTCTCTGCCTACGCCCGAAACTTCCTTGGCAGCGGTTCGCGTCCGAATGTTGACAAGATTACCGGACTTTCGCCTGTCATATCTATTGAGCAGAAAACGACAAACAAGAATCCACGCTCTACCGTAGGCACAACAACTGAGGTCTATGACTTCCTCCGTCTGCTTTACGCTCGTGCCGGTCAGGCTTACAGCTACGCTACTGGCGAGAAGATGGTGAAATACACGCAAGAGGCTATCATCAACATGATTGTCAGCGACTATGCCGGCAAACCTATCTATCTGCTCGCTCCACTTATCCGAAACAGAAAGGGACATTATCAGGAACTTTTTGAGAGCATGCGCCGCAAAGGTTATCTGTATGTCAGAATTGACGGAGAGGTTGTTGACATGAAAGCCGGCATGAGAGTAGATCGCTACAAAAACCATAACATCGAAGTTGTAATCGACCGCTTCAAAGTACCGGAAACTGCTGATGAGAACGACCTTCAACGCTTGTCTAAGTCAGTAGCAACGGCTATGAAGCAGGGCGACGGAATGGTGGCTATCTTGGAAAAGGGCAAGGAGGATAGCGAACTGAAGTACTATTCTTCTCGCCTGATGTGCCCAAGTACGGGTCTCTCCTACTCTGATCCAGCCCCAAACAAGTTCTCTTTCAACTCTCCTGAAGGTGCCTGTCCTCACTGCAAGGGTCTTGGAAAAGTGTCTGCCATAGACCTTGAGAAGATTATTCCCGATGATAAAATCAGCATAAAGAATGGTGCTATTGTGCCGCTCGGAAAGTACAAGAAACAACTTATCTTCTATCAGGTGGAAGCCATTCTTGAGAACTATGGACTGAACATAGACATTCCGGTTACTCAGATTCCTGCCGAATGTATGCAGGAGTTGCTTTACGGTTCGCTCAAAGATGTTAAGATCTCAAAGGATCTAGTACATACTTCTTCCGACTATTTCGTACGTTTCGAAGGTATTGTACGTTATCTGCAACAAACGCTTGAAACGAACGACGACGATCCAAAAGCGAAGAAATGGGCTGAACAGTTTCTTTCCGACCAGGTCTGTCCCGTCTGCAACGGACAGCGACTTAACCAGGAAGCACTTTCATACAAATTCTGGAACAAGAACATAGCGGAAGCTTCAGACCTAGACCTCTCAGAACTTCGCGAATGGCTCGTTGAAGCGTCGAAGCATGTTGACACAAAGCAACAGGCTATTGCAAAGGAGATTCTCAAGGAAATTCTCACTCGCCTTGACTTCATGCTTGAGGTCGGCCTTGACTACCTGGCTCTTTCCCGTCAGTCATCAACACTGTCCGGCGGTGAGTCTCAGCGTATTCGTCTTGCAACACAGATTGGCTCTGGACTTGTAAATGTACTCTACATCCTCGATGAACCTTCAATCGGCCTCCATCAACGTGACAACGAGCGACTTATCGCTTCGCTGAAAAAACTTCGCGACATGGGAAACACCGTCATCGTTGTTGGACACGACGAGGACATGATGCGAGCTGCCGACTACATCATTGACATCGGACCTAAGGCAGGAAACCACGGAGGCAGGGTTGTTTTCCAAGGAACACCTTCAGAAATGCTCAAAAGCGGCACGCTCACGGCTAAATATCTAAATGGCGAACTCTCTGCTTGGAAGAAAAGTGACTCTGACCTTGACGTTTACTCAAACCAGAAGAACTGTAACGCGAAAATTTCAGAATCGGAACCCAAGACAAAAAAATCAAAGAAAAAGCAAAGTCCGACCTATTCAGATGCTAGCAAATCTATCATCCTTAATGGTTGTCGTGGCAACAATCTCAAGAATATTAACGTAAACTTCCCACTAGGTCAGCTCATAGTTGTAACAGGTGTTTCTGGCTCGGGAAAGTCGTCACTCATAAACGAAACGCTACAGCCAATACTCTCGCAACACTTCTATCGGTCCCTGAAAGAGCCGCTTGCCTACGACAGTATAGAAGGCATTGAGTTTGTCGATAAAGTTGTATGCGTTGACCAAACTCCAATCGGTCGTACGCCACGTTCTAATCCTGCCACTTACACAGGCGTTTTCGCTGATATCCGCTCCATCTTTGTCAATCTCCCGGAAGCGCAGATTCGCGGTTATAAGCCAGGTCGTTTCTCGTTCAACGTAAAGGGCGGTCGCTGCGAAACGTGCTGCGGCAACGGTTATCGGACCATAGAAATGACATTCCTGCCGAATGTCTATACTCTATGCGAAACTTGTCAGGGAAAACGCTATAATCGAGAAACACTTGAAGTGCGTTACAAGGGCAAGAGCATCGCAGACGTACTGAACATGACTGTCAACGAAGCGGTAGATTTCTTTGAACACCAGCCGACCATTCTACAGAAAATCAAGACGCTGCAAGACGTTGGACTCGGTTACATTACTCTCGGACAATCAGCCACAACTCTCTCCGGCGGCGAATCGCAACGCATAAAACTGGCGACGGAACTATCCAAGCGAGATACTGGCAAGACCGTCTATATCCTAGACGAGCCAACAACAGGTCTTCACTTTGAGGACATCAGAATACTCTCTGAGGTATTGCGCAAGCTCGTTCTCAAAGGAAATACCGTCATTATCATAGAACATAACCTTGACATCATCCGTCAGGCAGAATACATAATTGATATAGGGCCTGAAGGTGGTAAAGGCGGAGGTAACCTCATGGCCGAAGGTACACTCAAGGAAATAAAGAAGAATAAGAACAGCATTACTGGCAAATTCATCTAACTTTTTCAAAAAAAATGAAATATGGGTAAGCCACAAAAAAAATACCTGACAATGATGTGTCTTCACGACAAAACATTGCCAGGGTTTAAAAAAGAAAGAGAGAGAGTATATTCTGGTTGCAAAGTTATAACTTTTTTCTTTTCCACCAAAGAAAATTGCAAGAAAAACGAGAAAACAGTCACTTTTTCTTTATTTTTCCCCTCTTTTTGAGTAAATTTGCAGCGAAAACTAACAAAAAAACGATAAATTTACATGATGAAAGGATTAATTGTAACCGCCGCTCTGACTTTAACAACTATGAATTCTATGGCACAAGTTTACTTAGATCCAAACGCATCCGTTGAAGATCGCGTGGAAGACGCACTCAAGCGCATGACCGTGGAAGAAAAGATTGACATGTTCCACGCTACAGGAAAATTCGTATCGCTCGGTGTGCCGCGTCTCGGCATCCGACAGATAAACCACTCAGACGGTCCTCACGGCTGTCGCGGAGAGCTCAACTGGAACGACTATGAGTCAGCCAACTGGGAGAACGACTATATCGTGGCCTTCCCTGCCCTATCCTGTCTGGCTTCCACATGGAACAAGGATCTCTCTTCGCTCTACGGCAACAAGGTTAGCGAGGAATTTGCCTTCCGCAACAAGACGCTCTTACTCGGCCCAGGCGTTTCACTCGTGAGAACTCCTCTCTGCGGACGAAACTTCGAGTACATGGGCGAAGACCCATTTCTTGCCGGCGAAATGGCAGTGCCTTACATTCAGGCGGTACAAAAGAACGGCATCGGCTGCTGCCTCAAGCATTTCTTTGTGAATAATCAGGAGATTAACCGCTATTCTGTAAACGTAAATGTTAGCGAGCGAGCCGTTCGCGAGATTTACCTGCCAGCTTTCAAGAAGTGCGTTGACGGCGGCGTCTGGTCTATAATGGGTTCTTACAATAAATGGCTCAACACCCATTGCTCTCACAACAACACGCTTCTCAACGAAATTCTCAAGAAGGAATGGGGATTTGATGGAGCTGTCGTTTCCGACTGGGGCGGTTGCCACAATACACAAGAGGCCATCTACGGAGGGCTTGACATAGAAATGGGTACGAACACAAACGGACTCAACGGCGGCATGAAGGGCGGTTTCGACCAATACTACATGGCTAATCCAATGAAGAAACTCGCTGAAGAAGGCAAACTCGACATAAAGGTTGTTGACGAGAAGGCTCGCCGCGTACTTCGTCTCATCTTCCGAACTTCCATGAGCCCTAACCAGATTATTGGTAAGCAGCGTTCGGAAGACCATTATGCTGCTGCTCAGGCAATTGCAGAGGAAGGTATCGTAATGCTGAAAAATGAGAAAAGCATTCTTCCTATACAGGCAGACAAGTACCAGAAGATTCTCGTCGTTGGCGAAAATGCTACTCGCGACCTCTCTGCCGGTGGCGGTTCTTCTGAACTGAAGAGCAAGGGCGACGTGTTCCCACTCGACGAACTGAAAGCTGTTTATGGCGACAAGATAGAGTACGCTCAGGGCTACAAGTGCGATGAAATGTCATATACCAACAAGACTCCTACAGCTCCAGAGGTGAAGCAGAAGCTATTTGACGAGGCTATTGAGAAGGCAAAGTCTGCCGACCTTATTATATATATAGGTGGTTTGAACAAGGATCTCTATCAGGACTGCGAGGACGCCGACCGCAAGACTTACGGTCTATCTTTCGGACAAAACGAGCTTATCTCCTCTCTCGCCAAGATCCAGAAGAACATCATCGTAGTCAACAACGGCGGTTCTGCATACGAAACTCCATGGCTCGACGAGGTTAAGGCTCTCGTACACATCTGGTATCTCGGCACTATGAACGGTCGCGCCATGGTAAACATCCTTTCAGGCAAGGTTTGTCCTTCAGGCAAACTCCCTGTAACATGGGCCAAGAAACTTAGCGACTATTACTACACTCAGTTTGGAGAAGAAGCTTATCCGGGCGTGAACAAGCAGGTTTATTATAAGGACGACATCTATGTTGGTTACCGCCACTTCAACACCCACAACGTAAAGCCGCAGTTCCCATTCGGCTTCGGTCTTTCTTACACCACATTCAAGTACGGTAAGCCTACAATATCTGCAAAGGAAATGGCAAAAAATGGCAAGCTTACCGTTTCTGTTGACGTTACGAACACAGGCAAGGTTGCGGGTAAGGAAATTGTACAGCTCTACATAGGCGAGGAGAAATGTTCCGTTAATCGTCCTACAAAGGAACTCAAGGGCTTCACTAAGCTTGCCCTAGAACCAGGCGAGACAAAGACTGCCACTTTCGACATTACCGAAGAGCAGCTCCAATACTGGAGCGAAGCTGAGCATAAGTTTGTCTCTGAGGTAGGTAAGTTCAAGGCTTACGTCTGCGCAAGTGAGACAGACATCAAGGGAATCACAGAGTTTATTTTAAAATAATTTATCCTATACAAAAATGAAAAGACTTAGTATAATAGCATGTGCCTTAATGGCTTGCGCAACTGTTTTGGCAAAGGGCAACGAAAAAACTCTGATACCAACAGAGGCAGAGATGGGGGCTTACGTTATGGTTTATCACAAGGACGCAGACCACAGCCTCCACATGGCTTTAAGCTACGACAGCTACAACTGGACTTCTCTCAACGACGACAAGGCAATCATCTCGGGCGACAGCATAGCCATGCAACACGGCATTCGCGACCCACACATCTTCCGTGGTCCTGATGACGGTTTCTACCTCGCCATGACCGATCTTCACATATTCTCACAGAAGAAGTTTGCCGACGATTCTCGCTACTCCAAAATATCAGAATATCGCGATACAGAATGGGAACGTGACGGCTACGGATGGGGAAACAACAAGGGACTCGTACTTATGAAGTCGTTCGACCTTATCCATTGGACTCGTACAAACCTTGACTTCACAAAGCTCACTTGCAAGACAGGACTTACCGACCACCATGGCAACCCTATCCCTTGGAGCGAGGTGGGCTGCGTTTGGGCACCGGAAACCGTCTATGACTATGAGTCAGGTCATATTATGGTTCATTTCACAACTCGCATGAAGGCAGGTACGGAGATGATCTACTATGTTTATATGAACGACGATTTCACCGAGATGATCTCAGAGCCAAAGCTACTCTTTGAAGCTCCTCACGACAAGAACGGAATGCCGGCATACACGGTTATCGACTCCGACATCTGCAAGGTTGGCGACACCTATCATCTCTTCTACGTAAGTCATGAAAAGACAGCTACCGTAAAACACGCTACGAGCAAGAACATTACAGGGCCTTACACAATGGACGACAACTATAGCGACGGCGAGAAGCAGGGGCACGAAGCACCAAACTGCTGGAAACGTCTCGGTCAGGATAAATGGGTAGTCATGTTCGACAATTACCGCCGCAATCCACACAACTTCGGTTTCGTTGAGACGACCGACTTCAAGACCTTCACACCGATTGGATACTTCGACTCGGAACAGTCGCCAATGAAGCGTGTAAACTTCTCAGAACAGAAGCATGGTGCCGTAGCTCCGCTTACCGTAAAGGAAGCTAAAGCACTTGAAAAATATTGGAAAAAAAACACCAAGAAGAAGGCTAAATAAAAAAATGCAGAATTAGGTTATCTAAAATCATCTTACAACTCAACCTAATTCTGCATTTTACATTCAATATTATTTACGTTAAAGTACCCTCTTGAACTTCTCAATGAACTCTGTAGCTTCTTCCAAGTTCAAGCAGAGAGGTGGAAGGAGACGAAGAGTGTTTGTACCAGCACACCCAGTAAAGCAATGTTCTTCGAAGAGTAAACGAGAGCGGATTTCCTTGTAAGACTGTGTAAGTTCTATACCTATCATCAAGCCTCGGCCACGAACCTCTGCCACCTTATCCGAATTTTCTGCCTGAATCTTCTTCAGTTCTTCAATAAGATAATCGCCAACTTTATTAGCATTTTCCACAAGATTCTCTTCTTCAATGACATCAAGAACTGCGAGAGCAGCTGCACAAGCAAGGTGATTGCCACCGAATGTGGTGCCAAGCTGTCCGTAAACAGGCTTGAATTCAGGAGAAATAAGTACACCACTCATAGGGAAACCATTACCTATACCTTTTGCTACAGTAATGATGTCAGGTCGCACACCAAGCCATTGGTGAGCAAAAAACTTGCCTGAACGACCATAACCACATTGTATTTCGTCGCAAATAAGCAGAGTACCGTGCTCCTTACAGACCTTGTGAAGTTCCTGAAGGAATTCGGCATTTACAATCTGAATGCCGCCAACGCCCTGAATACATTCTATGATACAAGCACAAACATTGTCCTTTTCTATCTCTTTCTTCCAAGAATCAATATCATTTAGCGGCAGATAAGTAACGTGCTCACAATTGTTGATTGGAGCGATAATCTTCGGATTGTTGGTAACCTCTACTGCTAATGATGTACGTCCGTGGAAAGCCTTCTGAGCAGAAAGTACACGAGTTCTTCCATTAGTGAATGAAGCAAGCTTAAGGGCATTCTCATTAGCTTCTGCACCAGAGTTCACCAAGAACAGCTGGTAATCCTCATAACCACATGCCTTGCCAAGGCGTTCTGCCAACTGCTGCTGAAGTTTGTTTACGACAGAGTTGCTATAAAAGCTAAGTTTCCGGAGCTGATTGGTCAGCATCTCAACATAGTGAGAATGACAATGACCAATACTTATAACCGCATGACCTCCGTAAAGATCGAGATATTCGGTATCATTTTCGTCCCAAACGCGGCAACCCTTACCTCGAACAATATTGATTGGGAAAAGTGGATAAACGTCAAATAGTTTCATATTTTATGTCAGTTTATTTTGTTCAAGAAAGTGAAACGCTACTATTTTCCAAGCGAATCGATTGCAAAATTACTAAATATATTCTAAACATTATTATATAAAGGGCACTTTTTTGCATTAACAATTTGAAAAATTAATTAATTTATCTTTTTTTACGAAAAACTTGTATAATCCTACAAAGAATTGTAACTTTGCACACCATTTAACTGATTAACAAACTGAATTCTGAAAACATCTCTATTGAAAAATATTAAAACACAAATACGATGACTAATATTCTCATTGTAGGATTGGGTGGTGCCATAGGCAGCATGCTTCGATACTTAATCTCCAAACTTTTAAACGAAAGCGCAAACAGTGCCTTCTCATGGGGCACATTTACCGTAAACATCATCGGTTGCTTCATAATTGGAGCCATAACCAGCTATGCACAAAAACACGGAATAGACAACAATATAAAACTTCTTCTCACAACTGGACTTTGCGGAGGTTTCACTACATTCAGCACCTTCTCTTTAGAGAATATTCAACTTATTGACTCTAATCAAAATCTCATTACAGCAATATACATCCTTACAACTCTCATTTGTTGCTTATTAACAACATATTGCGGCATGAAATTATTCTCATAAAGCCAAAATTTCCTAAAAAATAGCATAAAAAAAAATAGCATTTTATTTGTTTATTATATATTAAAGCATTAACTTTGCACCCAGAAAAAGTAATCCGTTTCGGAAAACTTTAAGACGCTCAAAAAAAATAAAGTTTTCCAAAACGAAAACTCATCAAACTAAACAGTATCAGCCAATCTACTGAAAACCAGACAGATTTCAATCTAAAAGTCACGGAAAACCAACAACTTTCTAAAAAAAAGTTGTCCAAAAGTTATCAAAAAAGTTCACTATTTATAAAATAAACACCTATAAAAACGCCCTACTAACCATGGAGCTTTCTACATTCAAAATTACCAAGAGAGACGGAAAGCAAGACAATTTTAGTCTTGACAAGATTATGAACGCCATAGCAAAGGCTTTCGTATCTGTAAACAAACCCGTCGACTTAGAGACAATATCCAAGATTCTTGCGCATCTTGACATACGCAAAGACATTACTGTTGAGGACATTCAGAACCAGGTTGAGATAGCTCTAATGCAGGAGCATTTCTTTGACGTGGCAAAAAGTTTCATGCTCTATCGCCAGCGTCATACAGACACTCGTGAAACCCTAGAGAAGCTTCAGTTCCTCACAGACTATTGCTCAGCATCAAACGCAGCTACTGGCTCAAAGTATGATGCCAATGCGAATGTAGAAAAGAAGAACATCGCAACTCTTATAGGCGAACTTCCAAAAGCAGGATTCATCAAGCTTAACCGCCGTATGCTTACAGACCGTATAAAGGAAATGTACGGAAAACAGCTTGCGGACAAATATATGGAGCTCCTGCAACACCATTTTATTTATAAGAACGATGAAACATCTCTCGCCAACTATTGTGCTTCCATCACGATGTATCCATGGCTTCTTGAAGGAACTGGCGGCATAGGCGGCAACTCAACAGCTCCTACAAACCTCAAGTCATTCTGCGGTGGATTCATAAATATGGTGTTTATTGTAAGTAGTATGCTTTCCGGTGCCTGCGCAACACCAGAATTCCTGATGTACTTGAACTACTTCATCGGTCAGGAGTTCGGACAAGATTACTGGCAGCATCCAGAAGCTCAGGCTGATCTTTCAAAGAAAGCCCGTTCCATCGACAAAATCATTACCGACTGCTTCGAACAGATAGTTTATTCTCTCAACCAGCCAACTGGTGCACGTAATTTTCAGGCAGTATTCTGGAACATCGCCTACTACGACAAACCATACTTTGAAAGTCTCTTCGGTGAATTCCGCTTCCCTGATGGTAGCAAGCCTGATTGGGAAGGTCTTTCTTGGCTCCAGAAGCGCTTCATGAAGTGGTTCAACAAGGAGCGCACAAAGACAATGCTCACATTCCCAGTAGAGACAATGGCTCTCCTTACTGATCCAGAGACTCACGATGTAATAGATAAGGAATGGGGCGACTTTACTGCAGAAATGTATGCAGAAGGCCATTCATTCTTCACCTACATGAGCGACAATGCCGATTCTCTCTCTTCTTGCTGCCGTCTGCGCAACGAGATTACAGACAACGGCTTCTCTTATACCCTCGGTGCTGGTGGTGTTTCCACTGGTTCAAAGAGTGTGCTTACCATCAACCTCAACCGTTGCGTTCAGTATGCCGTAAACAACAATCTAGACTACAAAGAGTTCCTGAACGATGTTCTCGACCTCATGCACAAGGTACAGTTGGCATACAACGAAAACCTCAAGACACTTCAAGCCAACGGCATGCTTCCTCTCTTTGATGCCGGCTTCATCAATATCGGTCGTCAGTACCTTACAATCGGCATCAACGGTCTTGTTGAAGCAGCAGAGTTTATGGGATTAAAGATTACCAACAATCCTGACTACCTCGCGTTTGTGCAGGGCATACTCGGCATCATAGAAAAGCTAAACAAGGAGTACAGCAAGCAGAAAGGCATTCTCTTCAACTGCGAAATGATTCCTGCCGAAAATGTGGGTGTAAAACATGCAAAGTGGGATCGTGAAGACGGTTATTTCGTACCACGCGACTGTTACAACTCTTATTTCTACGTTGTTGAAGACGAATCACTCAATATCATCGACAAGTTCCAACTTCATGGCGAGCCATACATCAAGCACCTTACTGGTGGTTCTGCCTTGCACATGAATCTTGAGGAACATCTTTCAAAAGAGCAGTATCGCCAGCTTCTACGCGTAGCAGCTAAGGAAGGATCTAACTACTTCACATTCAACATCCCTAACACTATCTGTAACGATTGCGGTAAGATTGACAAGAGATACCTTAAGGTTTGTCCACATTGTGGATCAACAAATGTTGACTACCTCACTCGTATCATCGGCTATCTGAAGCGCGTTAGCAACTTCTCACAACCACGTCAGGAAGAAGCAGCTCGCCGATTCTACGCAGACGCAGGTCCTTTGAAATAAAAAGTATCACTTTAATGAAATACGTTAACACAGGAGTGGTCTTTCAGGAAATACCCGGAGAGACCACTCTTTCTATCAACATATCTGCATGTCCATGCCATTGTCCCGGGTGCCACTCTAAGTATCTCTGGGATGATATCGGCGTAGAACTTACAGAAAGTATCATAGATGAACTAATAGACCGCTATATGACCGACATCACTTGCTTATGCTTAATGGGTGGCGATGCAGAGCCCGCCGAAATAAACCATTTGGCAGCATACATAAAAGACAAATATCCACAAGTAAAGACCGCATGGTATAGCGGCAGGACAAGAATACACAGAGACATAGAACCGAAAAATTTCAATTACATCAAGATTGGACCTTACCTTGAACATCTTGGACCTCTAAATAAAGAGACTACTAACCAAAGACTTTACAAGGTAACAAACAACGAAGATCTTCAAGACATTACCCGACTCTTCTGGAAGAAGAACAAACTATAAGCAACACTAACATTGCTCTATAATCCCTCAAAATCCTTTAACTATGAAACGATTCGCATTCAAAATGCACCTGAAGCCAGGTTGCGAGAACGAATATCAGAAACGTCATTCTGACATTTGGCCGGAACTTGTCAAGATGATTAAAGAGTCTGGAGTTTCAAACTACAGCATTTATTGGGACAAGGAAACAAACCTTCTCTTTGGCTATCAGGAGTGTTCTACAGACAATAACACTCAAGACACTTCAAACGGAGTTGACTCTATCACACAGAAATGGTGGAACATGATGGCTGATATCATGGAAGTAAATCCTGATAATTCGCCTGTCACAACTCCTATCAAAGAAGTTTTCCATCTTGATTAATCGTTATCCCATTATGCACAGATTTGATTTCATCCAATCTTGTGCAGCCGCAATCGTTCTTTCATTGCCGCTCACATCATGCCACACAAATTCTAAAGCACTCACCATTCATAGCGATTCTTCGTTTTTTACGACTAACGACCAAATTACACTCAAGAAAACTAGCGGTTATGTACCAGTGCCTAATAACGGCAAATTATATTACGAAGAAATGGGCGAAGGCACACCTGTTATTCTGCTACATGGTCATACTCTTGACCACCGCATGTGGTTGCCACAGTTACCTATTCTATGTGGATCATATCGCGTAATAACCCCTGATCTACGCGGCTACGGTCTTTCGTCAAAACAAGGCGAAAACATTCAGTTCACACATACAGACGATGTCATTGCTTTCATGAATCACCTTAACATACAGAAAGCACACATCATCGGCTTATCCATGGGATCTTTCATAGCGAGCGAAATGCTTGCCCTCTACCCAGAACGTTTCATCACAGCAACATTAGTTTCTGGCAGCATACGCAAAATGCCCGGCCCTTCCACACCATTTTCAGAAGAAGAGATTGCAAAGGCCAATGCGACGATTGAAGCTAATAAGCAGAAAGGTGTTGACGTTTGGAAATGCGAATGGATTGACCAACTCGTCAAGGGAGGTGGTTCGCAAGCAGAGAACATCCGCAAAGCTATCACAGAACAGATAAACGAGTGGGACGCATGGCAGTTGCTTCATCGCGAAGGTCGCATTTACTACGCAAGCGAAGCCATGGACACTTTAAAGACAAAAAGACCTACCATACCAACACTCATCATCTCAGGCGACATGGAACACAAAGGACGCAATAGCATGCTACCATATCTACCAAACGGCAGACAAGTTGTAATACTTGATTGCGGTCACATGAGCAATATGGAGCGTCCTAAGGAATTCAACGAACTTATCCTTGAACATCTGAAGTGACATTACTTGAAGCAGTGTGTAGATTATGATTCTTATATGCCCTAATTTGTGCAGCAGTGAGTCTCTTAAAGCATTCCTCAGAGAGGTTCTCATGGTTCTCGCTTGTTTTTTCATGTTCGCATGCATATCTTACTACAGAAAAGATAGTAGGAATCATATGAAGCATAGAAAGAGGGACATGCCTAGAAGGCATGTCCCTCTTTTATGAGAAAACATTTCGAAGAATGTATTTTACACGAGGTGAGCGATCAGCTCTTCACGATTGCCAGGAAGGTAGTCGATTACAGGGATTTCTATCATAGTGTAGCAACCAGGTTGCTGCTTCATTGAAGCGCGAGCAACATTAACAAGAACCTGAGCTGTGAGAGCAGGGTTGTTAATCTTCATGTTGAATTCTATCATCTGATTGTGAGTCTTACCAGAAACACCCTTGCGAACGAGATTTACGCCGTGACCAACATCATTAAGAGCATCAACTGATTCAACTGCAAAGACGTGAGTCTCATCGCTTGCAAAATAAGGATCAGTCTTAATCGCCTTTGTTACCTCTTCAAGGCTTGCGCCTTCCTCAAGCTCAACATAAACCATACGGCGGTGAATACCCTCGCCTACAGGAATTGTCATAGAAAGAGCGTCCTTAACGCCTTCCTTAGAGCGAACACATACAGAATGACCCATAGAACGGCCTGGACCGAAGTTTGTATAAGAAAGCCCCTTTGGAGCAAGGCTCTGCATGAGTGTACGAACAACAGAGTCAGAACCAGGATCCCAACCAGCAGCAATAACAGAAACGGTACCAGTCTTCTTGTTGATCTCCATGAGGTTCTTACGATACTCTACGATATTTGTGTGGATGTCAAAACTGTCAACAGTATTAATGCCAAGAGGAAGAATCTGCTTTGCAAATTCCTCGCATGAACGTGTTGGAGTAGCGAGAATGGCAACGTCAACGTCCTTGAGTTCCTTAATATCCTTTACTACATCATACTGAGCGAGCTCTGCTGGCTTGTTCTCTGCACCATTACGACGAACTACACCTGCAATCTCGAAGTCTTCAGAAGCCTCGAGTGCTTCAATGGTAAACTTACCAATGTTGCCGTAACCAACTACGGCTGCACGAATCTTTTTCATTTAATTGGTTATTTAGTTTTTGGTTTCAATATCTTTTATTTGTTTGCATTCAATATCATTATCTAATAATGTGTCATAATTTTTTGCCACATTTCGGGTACAAAGTTAGGAAAAGTTTTTTTTATACGATAATTTATTCGTAATTTTGTCACGAAAAATTAGCATAAACTTACAAATTGTAATCATTTTTATGGCGATTATTAAAGAATATAAGGGTTTGAAACCAAAATATGGAGCAGAATGTTACTTCTCAGAGAATGCTGCCATCGTAGGTGAGGTTACTATGGGAGACGAATGTTCCATCTGGTTTGGAGCAACCGTTAGAGGCGATGTTGCACCAGTAACTATGGGCGATCGCGTAAATGTTCAGGACGGAGCTGTGGTACATGTAACAAACACAACTGGTCCAACCATTATAGAGGATGACGTTTCCATCGGCCACAATGCTACCGTACATGCTTGCACATTAAGAAAAGGATGTCTTATCGGTATGGGAGCAACTGTTTTGGACAAAGTTGTTGTCGGCGAAGGAGCTATCGTGGCGGCAGGAGCATTGGTTCTTGGAGGCACACAGATAGGCGACCATGAGATTTGGGGTGGTGTGCCAGCAAAGTTTCTCAAGAAAACTGCGCCAAACCAAGCAGAAAGCTTCGCAGCACATTATGTGGAATATTCAAAGGAATATCTGAAGCAATAATAGAACTATAATAAGAGTTAAATAACTCTTTATTTGAGTCTTTACGGATATAATAAAGCAAATAGAGGCAAAAAAACAGTTGAAAATTTGCGTATGTCAAACAAAAGCCTTACCTTTGCACCCGATAAACACGAAAAAATATATAGGGGTCGCTGCCCAAAAGGTAGCGATTCCTAAATTTTTTCACTCCAACGAAATCATCATTGGAGCTATTTATAACGATTTTTTAAATAAAAGAAGAAATATGGCTTACATGTCACAAGAAGGCTACGACAAGCTCGTAGCGGAACTCGCTCGCCTAGAAGGTACAGAGCGAAAGAAGGCTTCAGCGGCAATTGCCGAGGCAAGAGATAAGGGCGACCTTAGTGAGAACAGCGAATACGAAGCAGCAAAGGAAGCTCAGGCACATCTTGAGGACAAGATTAACCAGATTAAGATGACTCTCGCAGACGCAAAGATTGTGGATATGAGTCGCCTTTCTGCTGATTCTGTACAAATAATGACTACCGTCGGACTTACCAATATCGCAAACAACGCCAAGATGAAATACACCATCGTCAGCGAGAGCGAGGCAAACCTCCGCGAAGGAAAGATTTCTATTCAAACTCCTATCGCTCAAGGATTGCTCAACAAGAAAGTGGGCGATGAAGTAGAAATCACAATCCCACGCGGCACAATAAAACTTCGTATCGACTCTATCTCTCTCGACTAAAACAACTGGATTATGGGCATTTTCGCAAAAATCGCCGCTGGCGAGATTCCAAGCTACAAGGTAGCAGAGAACGAAAAATACTACGCATTCCTCGACATAAATCCACTCAAGGAGGGACATACTCTCATCATTCCACGACGTGAGGAAGATTATTTCTTTGATCTTGATGACATAGAGCTCGCAGAAATAATGATTTTCGCGAAGCGTGTTGCGGCAGCTATCAAAAAAGCTTTCCCTTGCAAGAAGGTTGGCATAGCAGTTCTTGGATTGGAAGTCCCACATGCTCACATCCACCTTGTTCCAATGCAGAATGAGGGTGACATGAATTTCGCAAACGAGAAACTTAAACTTTCAGAAGAACAATTCAAGGAAATTGCAGAAAGGATACAGAGTTACCTGCACATTTCAACTACTTGTTAAACTTATAATAGCAAGTATGAACACATAAAAAATCAGGAAGATTACCACTTGGCTTTCTTCCTGATTTTTTATTGGGATATCTGATAATTATCTCAGAAATGCGGTATTGAATATAAACGTTGATGAAAATTAGAAGTGAAAAGTGACACCTGCCTTCAAACCAAAGTTTTGCTTTGTATCACCAGGCTTATCGCCAATCTTGAAATATCCAGCATAAACAGCCTTTACGTTAACGTCAACTGTTTTTGAAAGACTATAAGAAACACCTGGCATAACCTGTACCACTGCGTAATCAGCGAGAGCAATACCATCATAAGACTTAACCTTATGAGTTGATGTCAATGCAAGGTATCCTGCACGAACATCTACAAGTGGAGTTATCTTACTCTGGCCAGAGAAGCTGAGCACAACATTTGCCATCATAGGAATAGCATTTGAACCAGACCTCCCAATAGGACCATAGTAACCGCTTGCCAAACCTACAGCAACCTTATCACTAACACTATAAGTAATAGCAACATCACCACCTATGGCTTCATCATGGTCACCGTTTTCAAGTTTATTGACAGAAGAAGTACCATAACCTTCAAGAGTAATGTTCCATGCCCCCTTTTCACTCTGTGCCATTGCTGATACAGAAGCTAAAATCATGCACAATGAAAATAAAATTTTCTTCATTTTTGTTCTTTAAGTTTTTAAATTGTTTGTATTCTTAGATGCAAAGTTAGCAAATTATACCAATATCTGCCATAAATTCTGAAGGTTACAATAAAAAAATTATCTAATCTCAAGGATTACAGACACATTTGCTATTCCGATCAAGGAAATCGTTTACTTTTTCTATGTCAGAAATATGGTCAACATCAAATACTTCGGAAAAGACAAATGGTTGAATCAATAATCTGGATTCTACAAGTGCTCGTTGGAAATTTCGCATTCGACTCTTGCCGTTCTCTATGCAACCGTCAAGAACTGAAAACGTGGAAGTTCTCAATCCATAGATACCTGCGGATATGTATTTGCAGTTATTGGGAGAATCGAAGTAACCTGTTATGTAGCTCAATAAACCTCGCTCTACGGATTCAGTAACAGCAACATACAGAGGCTTCTCATCATCCACATATGCGGTTATGCCCATCAGCGAATCAACTTCCGCTTCATTGGCAAAGCAAGACACGTAATCCGCAAACTCCTGCTCGTTGAATACTGTATCCACGGTAGTGAGGATGAACTTGTCCGACTTCATCTCCCTTCGCATTATCTGACTGAGTTCATAAAGGCTATGCATGGATGAAGGCGTTGACTTGACAAGCACACGAATAGGATAATCCTTCTGACAACTGCTGATGTAGTCGACTACGTCGGTCATCTCTTCGTTACAAATCACAAAAATATTCTCCGCATCATTATGGGAGAAGATGCGGAAAAGTCGTTCTATAAGACATTCGCCTTGCACACGAACAAGAGGTTTCGGTATCGAAATCCCTTCCTGTGCAAGGCGAGAACCATTACCTGCGGCTATAATCGCGTAGTTCACAATATAATAACAAATTTACTTTGTAAGATGTTCAATTATCGTTAGATACTGAGGTTGTCAAGAACTTTTATGAGTTTCTTGTTGAACGGCTTGTCGCTACGGATTGCTTCTGAGAAAGGTACATAGACAACCTCATTATAGCGGATACCAATCATGACGTTGCGCTGTCCTTGCAGGATGGCTTCGATAGCACCGACACCTGTGCGAGAGGCTAGTATGCGGTCGTGGGCTGTAGGAGTACCACCGCGCTGAAGGTGACCAAGTATAGAAACGCGAACATCAAACTCAGGGAACTCCTTCTTTACGCGTTCTGCATAGTACATTGCACCACACTTAGGACTCTCAGAGACAATGACGATACAAGACTTCTTTGACTTACGGATACCACGTTCCATGAAGAGTGCCAACTGGTCAACATCGGTTGATTCCTCTGGAATGATGGCAGCTTCTGCACCACAAGCGATGGCAGAGTTCTGCGCAAGGAAGCCAGCGTCTCGCCCCATAACCTCAACAAAGAAGATGCGTGAGTGGGAACTGGCAGTATCACGAATGCGGTCAACACACTCCATGATGGTGTTCATCGTAGTGTCGTAACCAATGGTAGAATCTGTGCCATAGAGGTCGTTGTCAATAGTACCAGGAAGACCGATACAGCAAACGTCAAACTCCTGGGCGAAAATCTTTGCACCAGTAAGTGAACCATTACCGCCAATAACAACGAGTGCGTCTATGCCGGCAGCAATCATATTGTCGTAAGCCTTCTGACGACCTTCAGGAGTCATGAACTCCTTTGAGCGGGCAGTCTTGAGGATGGTACCGCCTGTGTTGATGATACCTGAAACATTTTCGGTAGTAAACTCCTTGATCTCGTTGTTGATGAGACCATCCCAACCGCGGTAGATACCCATCATCCTGAAACCGTTGTAGATACCTGCGCGTGTGACAGCACGAATGGCTGCATTCATTCCAGGGGCATCGCCTCCTGAAGTAAGAATACCAATTGTCTTGATTTTCATAGTTTATAATGTGTGTGTTCTAAATATACAGAATGAAAGCTACTCCGGCAACCATCGAGATGGCAACCCAAGGCATTATGTTCTTGGCATACCAACCGATAGGCAAGCGTTCGGTACGGATGAGCGTAAGCCCTGCCCAAGAGCCTATCAAGAGAAGGTTTCCCGCCATCTGCGCAGTAAAGGCAGAAGCTATCCAGTAGGTAGAATTGACGGATCCCTGTCCCAGTTCGTTGACAACTGGATGCAACGCCGCACACCATTCGGCTATAGCAAAAGTGTCGGTTACGGAAGCAACTATTGCTGCTGTCCAGGCAACGACCCAGACATTGTCGCTATTACTTTCTATCCAACTTGGAATGGCATTGAAGATACCCGTTTCCTTTACAACTGCAATAAGCAGTATAATGCCAGAGATGTAAAACATCATCTGTACGGCAGAGTACTGCATGGCTTGAGGCATGCGCTGGTTAGAGGTATTCTTGCCCTGAACGATGAGCTTGCGATTGACTATCTCATCAACAATCCAAAGCACAGAGAGTACAAGAAGAGCTGCCACAAAAGGGCTGAGTTTTGTGTAGTTTCGGAAACTCGGAATAAGCCAAAGCCCCCCTATTCCGACAATGAGCATAAGCGTCTTCTGCCATCCACGAAGCATAGTATCGTTTCCACGATAAGGAAGCAAACTGCCTATAGGCTTACGGATTCTGCCTGGGAGCTGTCGTGAAATAACGTATGTAGGCAGTAGCCAAACAAGCAATATTGGCATAAGCATAGTCATGGAATATGTTGTCGCAGAGACATACTCGCGATTCCAGAAGGTCAACCCTACAGGATCGCCTATTACTGTAAGCGCTCCACCACAATTCGCCGCAATGACTATCATACAGCCAAAGAGGAAGCGGTTTCGCTGTTCGCTTATCATGGAGCGCATGAAGACGAGCATGAGCATAGCGGTGGTAAGGTTGTTTATATTCATGGAAAGAAGGAACGTGATTACGGACATTTTCCAGAACATCGTCCTTGAGGATGAATCCTGCATCCAATGAGCCAAGCCGTCAAAGCATCCGTTGGCTTGAAGTATTTGGACAATTGTAACCGTGGCAAGCAGATAGAGTACGAGTTCGGCTGCTAATCCGACATAATGAATAAAAATATTGCCAGCGATGAAGGACTTCACGCTTGAAGAACTCGCCGGCGAACCACTTAGAAACTCTATGTACTGCGCCGAATGCTCCGCCATAACGAAGTCGGAACCGTAGCTGATGTAAGCCACCCATCCCATGGCTGCACAAAAGACAGCTACCGCAGCCCTATTTATTCCAGTGAGGTGCTCAGTGGAGATAAGTAGAAGTGCGATAGCAAATACTATGATGATAATGTAGAGCATCAATTTATGTACAATTTTACCATTTACAATTTACCATTTGGAATGGTAAATATTTTGGCGACAAAGTTACAAAGATTTTTCCTTATTACGCCTCAAAACATAAAAAAATGCTTTTTTTGACTCAAAAATTTCACATTTATACAAAAAGCAAGGAATTTTCTGCCAATTATTTAAGGTGTTTCTTTATCCAGAGCATGTGTCCATACTCGGTAGTCTCACTTGTCCAATGTTCGTTTATTGGGGTAAGAAGCGACTCTTTTGGGCATGAGAAATTGTTCCACACTACGTAGGATGTTGTCGGCGGACAAGTGTTGTCATTATATCCCCAAGTCATGTAGGTTTCAGCCTTAACATATTTTGCGAAATTCACGACATCGTACATAGCCATGGTATGAAGCACTTCCTTCGTCGGTTTCAGTCTGTCTGCGTTAAAATGAGGCCATCCTTCTGTAACACCCTGAGCAGAATATGCACCCATGTCAGAGAGTGCAGGATGATTTGCCACGCAGATATTCACACGAGGATCAAGGGCAGCGCAGATGATGGAGAGCGCACCACCCTGGCTGCCACCCTGAACGGCGCAGTTCTTTCCGTCCCACTCAGGAAGGGAGGTAAGGAAATCCATACAGCGAACCATTCCTGCATAAACATGCTTAAGATACATTCGCTCAGGATCTTCAATTCCGTTAGCCATGTATCCACCGTAGCGGTCGTTGAAGGCATTACTGATGTCGCTGAAGGTTGCTTCAGGGAGAGTTGGGTTGAGTCCGTGAATCTCTATCTCAAAGCGAATCATATCGTTCTCTGCATAATAGCGATGACGCAAAGGTTCCTTGATGGTCTTTACGCCAGCTCCCGGAGGACAGAGCACTACAGGACATTTCTTGCCCTGCTTTGCTGCTGATGGGATGAAGAGATAGCCATAGAGAGAATGCTTATCCATGAGCTGAAGCTTTACAAGGTAACATTCAAACTTGTCGGAACAGTATTCCTTGGCCAGTTCTTTCGTATAGCTGAGCGGAAGTTTCTGCTGTTCTTTCAAGACGTTCTGCCAGAAAGACCAGAAGTCAGAAGGTTCCTGTGTCCAAGCCTTTATCTTGTTAACGTCGTAGCCAACCTTAACATGATGGCTGATGGTCTTTCCGTCAAGAACGGTACGGAGCATTAAGTCATTAAAACCAGGAGTCTTGCGAGTGCCAATATTTATTGTGCCACGTCCGTTCTTCAGAGTAATCTTCTTGAAGTCGGTATGCTTTGCCATGTCGTTAGCCACGGAATATTCACATTCTATGGTCTTGCCGATTCCATACTGCTGGAAGATAACTTCTACAGAACATTTCTCGCCAGTCTTATAAAGCCAGTCGGCATGATCGGGAGTTGTGAGAAAGAGATAGTCGCTACGGTAAGGGTAGTTCTCTGCTATTGCTGAACAAGAAAGGAAGAGAAGTAAGAAGAGAGTTGTTATATACTTCATTATATTATAAGTTATTTATGTTTATTTTAAAGGTATTCAAAAAGGTGCTGGCGCAAAGAGCTTAACTTCGGTCTTTAAGATGGGATGAATGAACTCTATTCGCTGACAATGTAGATAGAGACGGTCTGAAGGAATGCCGTAAAGTTCGTCGCCAAGGATTGGGGTATTGAGTCCTTCTGCATGAGCACAATGTACGCGCAGCTGATGTGTGCGACCTGTGACTGGTTTCAGTAGAACAAGCGGAGTATCTGATACGGAGGATGATTTCGAAAGAGAGAACTCCGTTATGGCATCCTTGCCTTTCTCATGATCAACCTTCTGATAAGGTCTGTTCATAAAGTCAGGCGAAAGAGGTAATGAGATTGTGCCTTCAATAGCAGAGGGGTTTCCACTCAGTTTAGCCACATATTCCTTATGAACGTCACGTCTTGCAAACATGCTCTGCATAGTCTTGAAGACTACTTCGTCTTTTGCAAGAAGCAACAAGCCACTCGTAGCCATGTCAAGGCGATGGATGGGCTGAAGGAATGCTGAATGCTGAATGCAGGATGCAGAATTAGTTCGCGTTCCGTTTTCTGTTGAATTTTTCTGCATTAATAATCCGCTTACAACATCTGGCAAATCAAGCTTTCCTGGCACAGAGGGCATTCCGGCAGGTTTGTTAACAGCTATAAGATAATCATCTTCATAGACAATCTCCAATCTTCCCAGAATTGCTTTTTCCTGAGGATTTGGTTCCACATCCAAGCCTTTGAGCATGTGAGAAAGCAGAGGTTTGCATTTGCCAGAGCAGGCAGGATAATACTGCAAGTGATGGCGAATCTCGCCTTTAGGTGAATCTCCGTACCAGAACTCAGCCATGCAGACAGGTTTCAATCCGTGTAAGAAGGCATATTGCAGAAGCTTCGGAGCACAACAGTCACCTGTGCCTGAAGGCGGAATACCATTGGCTTTCTTCTCGTAAGCCTTTGAATCAGAGTAATAATCGCGGAAGATATCGAGAATATTCCTTCGCTCCCCTACTCCATTTATCATGTCATACTGAAGGAAGAGCCAACGCTGAAGATTTATTGAATATTGTCGTGTAGGTCTGCCAGCACGACTGAGAGCAGAGATACGACGTTCATCAGTCTTGAAATGTCCGTCAGGCGATTGCGAGTCAAAGACAGGAGGAACGAAGAACTCATGGTTGTTTCTTCCGTCTAGCAAACCGCTATATGCAGCAAGAAAGTAAAGCGGCTGTTGAGATTCAAGAGAACTATCTTCAGCTACAGAAGTTTCTTTTCTCACAACCAAAACACCAAACATCTTGCCTCTCTGCAACTCATCCTTCCATTCTGTCTTTTCCGAAAGAAAATCTTGCACAATCTCTGCCGCCATCTTAGCCGAAGGATGCGGCTGATAGCAGTAAGGATAAGTGAACTTTTCGGGAAGAGAGCCGTCGTATGGAAGGGAGTGAAGCATATTACTAAGCGAAGTTTCCTGTGATGTTTCCGATAAACTCCGGATTTATTTCAGCCGCCTTCTTAATGTCGAAGAGAGCCGCTTTCTGATTTCCAAGAGCATTGTAAATTCTGCCACGTTCAAGGTACAGATCTGCGCTGTCAGGATATTGCTTTAGAGCCGAAGTCAGAATGGTAAGAGCGTCCTGAATGTTTCCTGCCTCAGCTTGAGCCTTTGCCATTCCGATGAAAAGTTGTTCGTTCATATATATAAAATTACTCAGATGGATTTCTACATTATTTTATATATAGAAAACGTCAGGCGCGAAGATTTATTGCAATCGCGCCCGACTTATATACAACTTTTACTTATTCACTCAGAATCTTAACACCGTTCTTAATCACGATGCCACGATAGTTAGCATCTACTCGCTGGCCTGCGAGATTGTAAATTGCAGCATTTCCTACGGATTTAGTCTGAGAAGCAACGGTCTGAATCATAGTAGGATCAGCCTTTACAGAGTAAGAAGAAAGTCCACCAAACTCGTTAGCTGCCTGAACCTTATATTCTGCGGCAGAACCGTCTGTAGTATATTCGCAATCTGTAGTAAAGGCTACCACCTTATCGCCCTTAGAGATTACGTAGCATATAGCGTAAGGAACTGGTTGCCAAGAGATAACATTTCCAACAGTATATACGGCAGGAGCATCACAAGCCTCGCAAATGAGATCTGGCTGCCATTGATCCTTGCCGCTCATCACGTTCTTTATGGTATATTCCGCAGCCTCTTCATCAGTAAGATGATTCTTTGCCTTGCCATAAACTTTCTGACCTTTATCGTCTGTTCTATAGTAAGTGTCGCGACGGTTAGAGAGGTCAATAGCATTTCCGTTTGCATCTACAGAGTTGTAGTCAGCCCATATAGCAGGAAGACCGCCCATTGTCTCATACCAACCAGTAGCAGGAATTGTAACCTCCATCTTTGTGTTGATAAAGACTGTCTTAGGATTATTATGCCATGGACGACCTAACCATACAGAAACATCACTTGGCTTGCAGTTGAGTTCAGCAGGCTGCTTATCAACTCCCGTTACGCCCTTTGCCGTAATGACGTTGTTCATGAAGACATACCCCCACTCTACATCAGTGCCGTGAGAAGGAGCTACGATGTAACCGCCAGACTTGCGGACGATGTTGAGAGTGTCCTGATCGAGATATACATTACCAGAGTTGTAGATGAAGTCAACAGCACCCTCAATCCAAGAGTTCTTGATGAAGTGACGGTTGTTTGAAGTGGATGTCGTAATCCATGTGTCCTGGTAAGAGATAAGACCAACCTTGTTAAATACGACTTTGTCGCCTTCTGTATTGAGAGCTAGAGCCTGAGGACCATTGTTCTTATCGCGTCCGTAAGAGTTTACGAGGTTCACGCCTTCGAAGTAGAGGTTGTCTGAATGAGCTACAACAGTTGCGCCTATGCTTACGTGAACAGCATTGTCGCCACCAGAGAGACGATCGTCATAGACTTCAACCTTGTTGCGGTCCTGACCGATGATATGGATGTAAGGCTTAGACTTTGGAATATCGATGTGCTCGTGATACTTGCCAGCCTTAACGAAGATAAGCCAAGGCTTTACGCGATTTGTAGGAGCAGCGTCGATAGCAGCCTGAAGAGAAGCGTAGTCGCCTGAACCATCCTGAGCAACAACAGCGTCGTAGAGCTTAGCGTCTGGCTGAACGCGTTGCATTGTTGTGAAGTTGATAGTGCAACCTTCAAAAGCATTTCCGTTGCGGTCAGTAATAGCTCCGGCAGGGAGAGTGAAGGCATACTGAGTGTTATACTTCAAACCAGCATACTGATAAACGGCAGTCTTGCCAGAGATTGTAGCCTTGAGAGTCTCACCGTCAAGAGTAGCATCGCCAGTTCCAGCCTTAATCTTCTCGTCGAAAGTGAGGATGATAGAACCAGTTGCAGAAGCGCCTGTAGCGTTATTGGCAGGAATAGAGCTGACGAGCTTTGGAGCAATCTCATCAGAAGAAGAATCCTTGTCTGCTAGAACATAAATCTCAGCTACAGCAGTTCCGTCGTAATCGCTTGCCACACCAGTAGTATTGTTCCAGTCTTCGCCCATGAAGCGAATCCAAACCTTGTCTTTTCCGGCTGCATCGGCAGGAAGCTCAAACTCCTCAAGATCCCAACCGCGGTTAGGGATATTATACTTTCCGAAAGTCTGATAGTTTGTTCCGTCTGTAGAATACTGAGCATTTACTACAGCGCAAGAGTTGTAGTCATTGCCCACTGCAGCAGAAAGCTTGAGGTTTGAATAGCCCTTTGAAGAGAAAGAAATCTCGAAGTAGTAGCCTTCGCTCTTGTTCTTCCATACACGAGCAGCATATTTGCCGTTCTGACCACCCTTCTGCGAACCACATTGGAGCCAGCCGTTTGTGGTTCCGTCTGCCTTGCGAAGAGAGAGAAGTCCTGCATTTTCTGATTCATCCTTATAGTCAGCAGCACGCTCTGAACCAGGATTATCGTAGTAAAGATCCCATCCTACGATGAAGTCAGCGAGAGAGAATGTAGCCTTTACGCTCTTCTCGCCATCCATCTTTATGCTGCGAGTAGGAGCTGTAGTATTATCTTCCCAGTTGTTGAATGTGAGGATTCGGTTGTTTACGGTTGTAAGCTCAACCTCTGTGCCTTCTTCGTAGTAATGAACACCTTCAACAAGATTACCTTCAGGAGAGAAGAGTACGCCGTTGGCATTAGCTCCGCCTTCAAGTTCGATATTAAGAGCGTAAACATTCTTCTGAGTATAGACAGCATTGAGAACCGTATTCTTTGAAATCTTGAAAAAGTAAGGATTTTCTGTAGATACAACCTTACCGTTCTCGTCGTTCCATGAAGCGAAGTGATAGCCGAAGTTTTCTGAAGCAGAAACGGTGATATCCGTACCTTCGTCAAACTTTGTTCCACTTGGATTAACCTTAACATCTCCTGCGCCAGAAGTGCCAAGCTTTACGTCAAGCGTGTAAGAAGCCACTTCTTGTGGAGTTCCGGCAAAGTCGCCAGAAAGGACAACATCAGCAAGAGCTATCTCCTTGTTTGCAGCGAGGTTTGTTACGTAGAAATAAACCTCAACCTTCTCTGCTGTGGCATCAATACCGCTAATCGTATATTCGGCATCTGAATAGTCATCACGGAGCGGATTGAAAGCATCAGCCAGACGCACGCTCTTGCTGCCTGACTTTACGTCAACGTACCAAGTTCCGCCAGATGTACCGACCTTACAAGTTTTGAACGAAAGCTTTGTAGGCTTGAAGGTAACGCCTTTCTTAGGCACGAGAGTGAAGACAATTGCGTTCTTCTCAACAGCTGCGTCAGCATTATCCGCAACAGCTTCGTAAGGCTGAACGTTTGAGAGCGTTACAGAACCGCCTTTTGTAGGGCTGCTCTGATTACGTGTCTGAGTAAAATGGAGGTTTGTGCCCAGAGCGTAAGCTGTAGCAGAAACAGCGTCTGGCTCGGAAAGTTCGGCTGTCGTAGGACTTTTGTCAAGAGCGTTGAACTTCCAAGTTGCAGTTGCGCCCTTTGCGTCAATAGCAGCTGCCTTCATTGAGAAAGGAAGGAGCGCAAGAACTGCAATAATGAGAGAGGTTAGTTTAAAGTTTTTCATTATTAATTCGTTTTCTTTATATTATCTGAAGTTGTTTTGCTACAAATATTTATCTGCGAATGTATTTCTTACCGTTAGCTATTACTATTCCCGCATAATCTGAAGATACTTTCTGACCAGCGAGGTTGTAGAGGCTCTGAGCTTTACCTTGACTTTGACAGAGTGTGATTCCGTTAGAACTGCCAGTTGCCATTGCATGGATTGTCACGTCTGCCAGAGCAATAGTCTTACCTGTTGCAGCACCATTATACCATGGATATACGCGGATATAGATTGACTTGCCCGGCTCAACATCTTTTGCAGGAACAGCCTCAATAAAGTTTGCTGTATTGCCGCCCATAGACTTCAATTCCTGAATGCAAACTGGATCAGAGAAGTCATCGTTGAGAGAATAATAAACCTTGCAGCGCATTCCAGAACCGCCTGCACTTGCTGCATAAAGCGAAATCTTATCAATAGAAAGAGTTACGCCTGCAGGAGCTGTTGCGCCAAACTGAATGAAGCGATCAGAAACTTCGTCAATTTCTCCTGCTGGCCAAGCATCGCCTTCGATGGCGTTGCGCTGTGTTTTGCGCTTTGCATCATAGCCAGAGCTTTCAGGCCAAACGGCAGCCGAGTTGATGGCGTTGTAGTCTTTTGCATACATCTTGCTCCAAGACTCTTCAATAACATTAATGGCACCCGTAACAATAGGCGTGTTGTTGCCGTTCATTGGCCAAACGATAGAACATTCTGTTGCTCCTTCAAGGTTGATAACCTCAGCTGAAAGATCGAGCGACTTGCTGATTGTTCCGTTGCTTACTGTAAGTTTTCCAGTGTGATTACCACCTTCTGCAAAAGAAGCGCGAACGGTAACAGTAGTGATAGCATTGCCGCCAGTGTAGCTGTAGTTCTGTGAAGAAGCGAAGTTCTTGCCGTCGAGCGATACTTCAAAGCCTTCTGAGGTTTCAATCTTCAATGTACCTTCTGAAGGTGTGATGCCAAGAGCAGAAAGAGAGAAAGCCTTTGTCACGGTCTGTCCTGGATAGCATTTGCCAAGACTGCCGTCCATTGGAGAGAACTGAACGTCGCTTGAAATAGAAAGATAGCTTGCAAGTTCCTTAATGTATTCGTGACAGTCAGACTGTTTTGCCTGATCAAGTACATTCTGGGCAAAAAGACGAGCGATGAGTGTTGCGCCTGTTGGAGAAGGGTGAGTGCTGTCGTCTGAACAGAAGATGTTTGCTGTGCAGTAAGCTTCTCCGTAGCTGATGTACATCTCTGCTGTAAGTTTTGTGAGGTCAACGACAGGAAGTCCGAACTCCTTAGCCACGTTTTTCAGCTGTTCAGAGTAGTCGTAAGTATCGTCACTCTCAGGAACGCCATAAGTGTCGCCAAGGTCGTGCATACCGTTTCGGCGAATGCTCTTTGTGCCGTTGAAGTATTTGCGGCAGATTGCAGTAGCAAAGATTACCTTAACACCCTTTGCCTGTGCCTCGTTCACGTACTTGCGCAAATATTCCTTGAAAGTACCAGAAGCTGTTGTTCCGCGATAATCAGTCTCGCCGGGTGCAGGTGAGCCATAATTGCCACCATCCTTACCGTTGTTCTTCTCGTCATTATGAGCAAACTGAACAACGAGGAAGTCGCCTTCTTCAAGCTGCTTTACGACAGTCTGCCAGTATGGAGATTCCTGATAGAAACTCTTAGAAGACGCACCACTCTTACCGCGATTGTTTACAGTCAGATCACCAGAAATAAACTGTGGAAGCATCTGAGGCCAGCCACCCTTATCTGATGTAGAGAGGTCACGCTGCTCCATTGTAGAGTCGCCGATAGTGTGGATTTTTCTCTTTGTCTGAGCAGAAGAAGAGAGAGAGAAGCCGAGCATCATGATCAGAGCAAGGCAAAGCAGAAGGAAAGTTGTTTTTTTCATTTAGGTTATGTTATGTAAGTATAATTCGTAGAAGATTTGATGGGATTTCCGTTTCCGACTGCAAATTTAGTAGAAGAATTCACTCTCGTTATGCAAGAATTTGTTGAATAGGGTGGATATTTTGTCTTAAAAGGTAATTATTGCACCATTTGGGCAATTATTATCACTTATTATGCATGTAGGGCGAAGATTTCTGAGCCGCGATTCAGGTTTTAATGCCCAAAACGGCTCGGAAATCCTCGCCCTACAAAGCGAGAAATATTCTCTGAGTAAGTATGTTACTTCAAAGTGATTGCTACGATTGAGTGAGCAGGAAGCTTAACAGGGAGCTTGCCCTTCTTGATCTTTGCGTCCTTGTATTCTGCAGGAGCAACGAGATTAGCCTTGCCGAAATCGTTGTAGTCGTCAACCTTCTTTGCGTTGAGGATTGTACCGCTAACAACCTTTGAGGCAGCATTGCCAAGATTAACCTCTACTGTCTGAGTCTTGTCGAGAGAGATATTAGTAAGACAAACTGTCACCTGACCATCCTTCTTAGATGCTGTGAGCGAAACAGAAGGAATCTTCTTGTCAGCAGTAGCCTGAATCTCTTCACACTGGAGAGTAGCAGGAATGTAAGTAGCATCCATGTGTGGCTTATACATCTTGAAGACGTAATAAGTTGGAGTAAGAACCATTTCCTTACCACGAGTAAGGATCATAGCCTGAAGCACGTTAACAACCTGAGCGATGTTTGCCATCTTCACGCGAGCTGTATGCTTGTGGAAGATATCGAATGTAGTAGAAGCAACGATAGCGTCGCGCATTGTCTGCTGCTGGAAGAGGTGACCACGAGTAGTTCCCGGCTCTTCGTCCCACCATGTTCCCCATTCGTCAACGAGAAGATCAATCTTGCGCTTTGGATCATACTTGTCCATCACAGCCTCATGCTTAGAGATGAGTTCGTCCATGTAGAGCGCACGCTCCATGTTGTCGTAGTATGTGTTGGCATCAAACTTTGTGGCAGAACCATGGTTGTTCCAGTCGCGTACGGCATAGTAGTGAACAGAGATACCCGGCATAAGATTGCCAATTCTCTCCATGCAGACCTTTGTCCAGTTTGCGTCATCGCCATTTGCACCAGAAGCAACCTTGTAGAGTTTGTTGTCGTCGTAGTTGCGAGCGTAGATAGAATAACGACGGTAAAGGTCAGCGTAATACTCTGGACGCATCTGACCGCCGCAGCCCCAAGACTCGTTTCCTACACCGAGATACTTAATCTTCCAAGCCTTGTCACGACCATTCTTTCTGCGAAGCTCAGCCATTGTAGAGTTGCTGTTTGAAGTCATATACTCAACCCACTTTGCCATTTCCTCAACAGTACCGCCACCAACGTTAGCACTTACGTAAGGTTCGCAACCAAGCATCTCGCAGAGGTTAAGGAACTCATGAGTACCGAAAGAGTTGTCTTCTACTGTTCCACCCCAGTTGTTGTTCACAAGGCGAGGACGCTTCTCCTGAGGACCAACACCATCCATCCAGTGGTATTCATCAGCGAAGCAGCCACCTGGCCAGCGGAGAACAGGAATCTGAAGTTCCTTCAAAGCCTCGAACACATCCTTGCGATAGCCGTCAATATTAGGAATGTCAGAATCTTTGCCTACCCAAAGACCCTGATAAATACATGAACCGAGGTGCTCGGCAAACTGTCCGTAGATTTCCTTTGGAATAATCAGATTTGCGTCCTGAGGCTGCAAAGTAGCAGTAGCCTCCTGCGCAAATGTTGGTGTCGCTGTTGCCAAAGCAAAAGCAGCAGAGAGAAAGAAGTTTTTCATGCTGATAAAAGCTTTTATTATTATTAATGATTGTCCAAAAATAGTATAAAAATAGTCTTATTTTTCTGCAAAGTTAACATTTTTTCAGAAAAGAACAAAAAAAAAACAAGAAAATAGGGAATTCCCTATGTCAGATTAGGATTTTTTCGTAATTTTGCATGACAAAACAGCTTACCTTTGCAGCAGAAAATAATATTTAATGCTAAAAAGTAAATTAACAACAAAAACAAATACGACTATGAAAAAGAACATTTTCGCTTTGATGATAGCTGTTATCAGTTTCTGCAGTTGCACAACTTACACAGGAGTTGGGGCCTATACAGGCGCTTCATTCGGAGGTCTTATCGGATCTGCAATAGGTGGCATTTCAGGTGGTTGGCGCGGCTCTGATATCGGTCGTCTTGTCGGAATGGCTGGTGGTGCGGCTGTTGGAGCAGCAATAGGTTCTGCAGCAGACAACGCACAGCAGAATCGCCGTGAAGCTGCAGCTTACGAACAGGGCAGACGTGACGAACGACACTATCAGAATGGCTCGTCCAGAAGCAACCGTGAGTACATACAGCGTAACAGCAAGTACATCCGTAACCGCAATTACGGCAATCGCAACACACGCTACGAGAATGATGGTAATGAAAGTACTTACAGTACAAGCCGCTCAGCCAACACGAACAACGATGGCGGTTTTGACGCTTCAAACTCTGGCGACGACCGTATAGAAATGAAGTAATGCGCGAATATATCCGCACGGAAACCATTACCCATTAGCCATTAGCCCCGCGACAGCGAACACCCCCATTAGCCTTTACCCTTCGCGAGCGGAGCTTGCGAAACTTAAATTATAAAATGAAAAAAATACTTTTATTCATCCTTCCCTCACTTCTTTTCCTTTCATGCAAGGAAGAGGACAATACGGTAGAAGAATATGCCAACTGGCAATCAGTCAACGAGACTGCTTTCAAGGCACTCTACTCAAAGGCTGTGTCCAACACTACGGACAACATTGACACAATACGCTGCTACTCACTCATTCACAAGCCAAAGACATCTCCAGAAGATTTCATCGTAGTGGAGAAGTTGAGCGCTATTCAGGAAATTATCAACCGCCCAAACACAAAACCAGGTTCACCTCTCTTCACGGATTCCGTATCCGTAAGTTATCGCGGTAATCTTCGACCATCTGCGTCTTTCATCAATGGTTATGTATTTGATCAGTCTTTCACATCCGACATCTACAATCCTAAGACCGCAAAGCCTGTAAAGTTCTGTGTGGCATCACTCGTGCCAGGCTTTACTACAGCTTTGCAGAACATGCAGGTTGGCGACCATTGGTTTGTCCACATCCCTCATCAGCTCGGTTATGGTTCTACCCAGTCGTCATCTTCAAGCATACCGGCATATTCAATGCTCACGTTTGAGATAATACTCGAAAAATATTGGAGATAGCCATCGTTACCGAAGATTTCTACTTCGGACTTTTAATAAAAAAAGAATGTCAAAAGTATTACAGATAGGATGCGGCGGAGTTGGAACTGTCGTCGCTCACAAGTTGGCACAGAATGCCGACATTTTCACAGAAATAGTATTGGCAAGCCGCACAAAGTCTAAGTGCGACGCTCTTGCCAGGGTCATCAAGGAAAAGTACGGCGTGGAGATAAAAACTGCTGCCGTAGATGCCGACAACGTAGCAGAGATTGTTACTCTCTTCAAGGAGTACAAGCCAGAGCTCTGCATCAACGTTGCTCTCCCTTACCAAGATCTCAACATCATGGACGCTTGCCTTGAAGCTGGTGTGAACTATATGGACACAGCCAACTACGAGCCAAAGGACGAAGCTCACTTTGAATACTCATGGCAATGGGCTTACCGCGAGCACTTTGAGAAGGCTGGTCTCACAGCCATCCTCGGTTGCGGCTTTGACCCAGGCGTTACGTCCATCTTTACAGCCTACGCAGCAAAGCACCACTTCGACGAGATACACTATCTCGACATAGTTGACTGTAATGCTGGCGACCACCACAAAGCATTCGCAACGAACTTCAACCCTGAGATTAACATCCGCGAAATTACGCAGAAGGGACTCTACTGGCAGGACGGCAAGTGGGTTGAGACTGAACCACTCGAGTTCCACCAGCCTCTCACATACCCTGAGATTGGTCCAAAGGAGTCTTATCTTCTGCACCACGAGGAGATTGAGTCGCTCGTCATAAACTACCCTACCATCAAGCGCGCACGCTTCTGGATGACTTTCGGCGAACAGTATCTCAAGCACCTTGATGTTATTCAGAACATCGGAATGTCTCGCATCGATGAGATAGAATACGACGCTATGGGCATGGACGGCAAGCCTGTAAAGGTGAAGATCGTACCGCTGCAGTTCCTCAAGGCAGTACTTCCAAATCCACAGGATCTTGGCGAGAACTACGAGGGTCAGACTTCCATCGGTTGTCGCATCAAGGGTATCAAGAACGGCGAGGAGCACACATACTATGTCTATAACAACTGCTCACACCGCGCAGCTTACGAAGAGACTGGAATGCAGGGCGTAAGCTACACTACAGGCGTACCAGCCATGATTGGTGCCATGATGTTCTGCAAGGGCATTTGGAAGAAGCCGGGAGTATATAACGTAGAAGAGTTCGATCCAGATCCATTTATGGAGCAGCTCAACAAGCAAGGTCTTCCTTGGCACGAAATCCACAACGGAGATCTTGAACTATAGTTATCAAGGTAAGCTCCTATAATGGGAGCCATGAAAGAGTGTTTAGACTGACTGACTTATTATATTTTTTTAAGTCAGTCAGTCTGATAAAGTTTACATGCTTACAGCCTATTTTCGGATGTGTACTTAATAATCTATCCTATGATTTCATCGGTGACAAAACAATAATAATTATCCGGCTAAAGCATGCTTCAGACAACTTGAACAAGGTTCGTATGCCCAAATTGTTTTTGAAGTACAGTATATTTCTGGGGGGCATTTCATGAGAGCTTGCTCACAAGGAATGACGAACTGAAATATACAGTATCTTGCAAGAGATTCTGAAAGGACTTCAAAAAGTGTTTTTCTTGTTTTTGTTAAAAGGATGGGAACTTCAGTTCTTTTATTACAACATGTTTTTTCTGATAGCGATCATCATATTAATAGCTTTTGTCTTGATTCTATATTTCAAGCATGAACTTAGTTCAGCCTCTCACAAAGGAAAGGTGGGAGAAAGAAGGGTGTATAGTCGTCTGCTTGATCTTCCCGACGAATACAATATCTTTGATAATGTGATGATTTCCAAAAAGAACGGAAAGACAACTCAGATAGATCATATCGTAGTTTCTCCTTATGGAATCTTCGTTATTGAAACAAAAAACTATCAAGGCATTATCATTGGAAATGGAAGTGCCAACGACTGGAAACAAAACATTTGGGGTAATGAGTACAAGCTGTTCAATCCTGCAATACAAAACTACTCTCACATTGCGGCATTGAAACTGTTTCTGCCTAAATACGCTCATAGATTCATTCACAACATCGTAACATTCCCGAATGACACGAAGTTGAATCTTTTCGGTATCAGCGAACATGTGGTACACTTTAACTATCTCAGGGCCACCATTCTAACATATACAAATCGGGTGTTTACAGATGGGCAGATGGACGAGATTATCAATGACATTCATACTAATAACATATTAGACAAAGAGCAGCGTAAAGCACATATTCAATCCGTAAAGATCTCTGTAGCAACAAAAAACGCATATACAAGCAATGGATTATGCCCTCTTTGCGGAGGTAAGCTTATGTTGAGAAACGGAAAGTACGGACAGTTCTACGGATGCTCTAACTATCCTAATTGTAAATTCACAAAGAAATAAAATAAAGAAAAATATATTATGAATTATTGGTGTCCGATAATTTAAATTAAAATTGATTCATGCATGAACGTAGTCATACGATAACCGATAATGATTGAAACTTTAACCAACATACAATGGCTTGCTATCAGCATAGCTGCTCTGAGCATCGGTATGTCGAAGACTGGTGTTCAAGGTATTATGCTTATGATAGTACCGCTGATGGCTATGGCTTTCGGAGCTAAGGAGTCAACCGGAGTCATCCTGCCAATGCTCTGTATGGCAGACATCATAGCCGTGGCTTACTATAAACGCATAGCTGACTGGAAGATTGTTGCAAAGCTTCTCCCTACAGCTATTCTCGGTTTCTTCCTTGCCATTGGCATTGATAATATGATCCCTGGCGGTCAATTCCGTCAACTGATGGGATGGACACTGATGCTTGCTCTTGCAGTGATGATTTGGAGCGAGATCTTTGGCAAAGAAAATCGATGGATGAAGAAATGGTGGTATGCTGCCATCTTTGGATTGCTCGGTGGCTTCACTACAATGATAGGCAATGCAGCAGGACCTGTAATGTCCGTCTATCTGCTCTCGATGAGAAAGGAAAAGATGGAGTACATTGGCATCAATGCCTGGTTCTTCCTTGTGGTGAATCTTCTCAAAGTACCATTGCAAACTTTCGTATGGGATAATATCACTTGGGATTCCTTACAGCTAAACCTCTTGATGCTACCCGTTATCGGTATCGGTTCGCTCATCGGAATCCGTATTGTAAAATTGCTTCCTGAGAAGATTTTCCGCAGATTCATACTGGTAGTGACTATTCTTTCTGTAATACTGATGATAATATAAAAATGAGATAAACGACATGATAGAACAAATGCTAGAATACAATAAGCAATTCGTGGAAACGAAGGCTTATGAGAAATACCAGACAAGCAAGTACCCCGACAAGAAGATTGCCATCGTTACTTGCATGGACACAAGACTTGTGGAACTTCTTCCGGCTGCTCTTGGCATAAAGAACGGCGACGTAAAGATTATCAAGAATGCTGGTGGCACGATTACGAATCCGTTTGATTCTACGGTGCGTTCGCTTCTTGTAGCTATCTACGAACTTGGTGTAAACGAGGTGATGATCATCGGTCACACAACTTGCGGAGTACAAGGCATCGATAGTCAGGAGATGCTGCACCTGATGCGTGAACGTGGTATTGATGAGGAACATATTAGTTTAATGAAGCATTGTGGCATTGACCTCGACTCATGGCTTCATGGTTTTGATGATACGGAAGCAGCTGTACTTGAAACCGTTGACCTTGTGAAGAATCACCCTCTCGTACCAAAGGATGTTGTGGTTCGTGGCTACATCATGGATAGCGAAACCGGAGAGTTGAAAACAATATAATAAGTAACTCAAGTTTCGCAAGCTCCGCTCGCGAAGGGTAATATCATTGTTATTTCGGGGAATTTGATAAAAAAAACTCTAGATGCTTAACAATCAGCTATCTAGAGTTTTTTAGTGCGCCTGACAGGGGTCGAACCTGCACATCGTGAGATACTAGATCCTAAGTCTAGCGCGTCTGCCAATTCCGCCACAGGCGCAAGAAACAAAGATTAAAGTAAACTAATGTTTCAATTTGCGGCTGCAAAGTTAGCAAAAAAATGTATAGAACTGGCTATTTTATGGCAATTAACTACATCTAAGTTGATAAAAGTTATGATTATTCAAGTTTCGCAAGCGAGCTTGCAAAGGGTTTAGGCTAAAAGCTAAAGGCTAAAAACCTCCTTCCGAGAAAAAACGTAGGGCGAAGATTTGACTTTCTCCTTGTGCTTCGCATCCCTTCGGGACTCGCTATCGCTCGCGACTAACATAGTGAGTTCAGACCGCCAACCTTCGGTTCTGAGCCGCTTACAACCGCAGGCAGCCTTTAGCCTTTACCCATTACCCATTAGCCTCAACTATTAAATTTACACCAAACATTCGTCCAAATCACGGGCAATTTGTTCCTTGTCCATGTATTGACCGATGAAGACAATTTTCTGCATACGGTCGCCTACCTCATCATCCCAATCCTTGCGAAGCTGCTCTTCACGCTCCATCATGTCCAGAAGTTCATCTTCGGGCATAGTGGCAAACCATTGTCCGGCTTCGCGAAGAACCTTCTGTGAACCAGCCTGTTCAAAGAGGAAAGACATGTCGTTCTCGTCCTTGAACCAGCAGACGCCTTTAGTACGTATGATGCCTTTCATCTTGAATGAAACGAAATCGTCAAAGCGACGAAGGTCAAAAGGACGACGGCGGTAATAGACGTAGGTTCCAATACCGTATTCCTCACCATGTTCATGACCTTCTCCATGGTGGTGATGGTGGTGGCAGCAATGACCATGCTCATGATCACAATGAGAATGATCCAAGCCGTCGTCTTCATGGTCATGATCATCGTGATGATGGTCGTGATCATGATGATGATGGTCATGGTGGTGATGATGTTCATGCTCATCATGCTCTGACTCTATTTCTTTTACCCAAGTTGCAGAAGTTGCAACCTTCTCAAAATTGAACATGTTGGTATAGACAATCTTATCAAGATCAACATCAACATAGTCGGTTTCGATAATCTCTGCTGTAGGCTGAAGTGTTTTGACAATCTGCTTGACAAGGGCAAGTTCCTGAGGAGTTACCTCAGACACCTTATTGAGTATAACGATGTTACAGAACTCAATCTGCTCTATAACAAGGTTCTCAATATCGTCTTCTTTAATATTTGCACTCTGAAGAGATTTTCCAGAATCAAACTCATCCTTCATACGAAGCACATCTACTACTGTTACGATGGAATCCAGTACAGGCATAGGAGTTGAAGGATCAGGATGCATCCCACGCTGGGCAAGTGCCTGCATGTTGATAGAAGGTATTGAGCAGATGGTTTGGGCAATAGGAGCCGGCTCGCAGATTCCGCTCGCTTCAATAACAATATAGTCAAAGCGATCTTCTGCAATTATATCATTTATCTGCTGAACCAGATCCATCTTCAAGGAACAGCAAATACAACCGTTTTGCAATGCCACAAGACTATCGTCCTGTTGGTTGACTACCCCACCCTTCTGAATAAGGCTGGCATCTATATTCACTTCTCCTATATCATTGACAATAACGGCAAACTTAATGTTATTCTTGTTAGCAAGAATATGATTTACAAGTGTAGTTTTTCCGCTTCCCAGATAACCTGTTAGCAAGAGTATTGGTGTTTTGTTCATAACAATATAATATGCATAATTTTGACTACAAAGGTAGGCAAAAGGTCATAAATGAAAAAAAAATTATACATAAAAAATGATATATGAGAAAGGGAAAGCTATTATACAAGTAATATTTTGCATTATTGGAGGATAATTCATATATTTGCAGCAAAATAGTAAAAACGACAAACTGCTATGGGCATTTTCAAAGAACTCAAAGAACTTGTGGCGCCAACGGGTCCGCGCCCAACCCCAACGAAATACTATCTGCTACCTGACGGTTATGCGGCTGCGCAGTTCTGCATCGAAGGAGATGAATTCTACAGCATCTACATTGGGCTTAACCATTGGGAAAACAAGTCTTTACTGCCAGAAGGTTCGAAAGTGCACAACCGAAACATGGCAATAAAGGCGGCTGCCGAACTGGACAAGTCTCTCAAAGAACGACTGCTGAACGGTATATCTGCCACAAGCGCATCCAAGGGTGCTGGGTTCTTTGTAAAGATAAGAGGTGCCGTAAAATATGACGTTCAATACACAAACGAGGAAGACTTCCTTGCACAGAAGCGTGAACTTATCCTACAAGGATATAAGGTGGACGATAAAATAACATACTACCTTGATTCAAAATCTGTTCTCGAAACAGAAGGACATCGACTTATTGTGGATAAGGAATGGGAATATTCTTGCGATTACGCAAAACGCGATAAAGCAAAAGCGCAATTCCTTGAAAAGGTTTGCCAGGAAATTCTGCACGATGACTTCGCCACGGCACCGGAAGACAGATTCTGACGCGGGAAAATCCACAAAAACGATCTCCACAAAAACAACAACACCAAAGATGACAAGACTATATCTGATAATACTAATCTCACTCTTTGCAAGCTTCTCATTTGCGCAAAAGAAGGAAATTTCCGCTGCGCGCGACCAGCTTAAAAGCGGCAAGAACTTGGATGCGGCTGAGAATAGTATGCTCAAACTACTGGAAAATCCGGACAACAAGAATAATGTACGGATATACAGAATACTCAACTCGGCAATACAAAAACAATATGAACAGCTTAACGAGAAAATATACCTAAAGCAAAGCGTTGACTCTGTAGCCTTTTTCAAGACGCTACAACGTGCCTTCAACTATGCATATCTTACCGACAGCATTGTTCCTCAAGAACGCAAAAACTACCAATCGTTCCTGCAAAAATATCTGCCAAACCTCTATGCAGGAGGCATTTATCTGTTTGGTAAAGAGAAATTTGCTGACGCATATAAACTGCTTGATACATACATAGAAAGCAAGGAGCATCCGTTATTTGTTGACAATGCAACAAAACTGAAAAGTATGAACATAGCCGCTTATCGTGCGCTCTGCTGCGGATATCGTCTGAACGACTTCGAGAAAACGGTAAAGCACAAGAATTTGGCTCTAAGCTTCAAGCCTGGAAAGATTGTAGCGATGAAATACCTGGCAGAGACTTACCTAAGGACAGATTCTGCATACAACGATTATGTTACTATTCTAGAAGCCGGATTTAAGGATTTTCCTTGCGAGGAATATTTCTACACGCACTTAATTAGGCATCACATGAATGAGCATGAAATGGAACAAAGCCTGAACGTTGCCAATAAGGCGATCTACAGGTGTCCTGACAATCATCTCTATCGCTACACAAAAGCTCACATACTGCTTAATATGGAGCGTTATAAAGATTGCATAGAGGCGGCTGATTCTACAATAGCAATATCCACGGAAATAGCCGACTGTTACTACATCGCAGGCATCGCTAACGTATATTTGGCAGAAAGTCTTCAGGACAAAGCGGTAAAGAACAAGGGGGTAAAGCAACAGATGCAAACTTATTACAAAAACGCCTTGCCATACTTTGAGGAATACCGCAAGCGCGAACCGAACAGAAAAGACAAGTGGGGTTCTCCGCTTTACACTATTTACCTGAACCTGAACAAAGGAAAAGAATTTGAAGAAATAAGCAAACTTCTGAAAAAGAAATGAATATTGCCAGTTTCATACAATAAATAATGGAAAAATTTGCTGACATACAAATGCTTCGCTACAAGCTGAAAGGCTTTGAAAACCTTTCGCTCAAGCAGAAGCTCTACATATACCACCTTTCAAAAGCTACTGTTGCCGGACGAGACATTCTCTTTGACCAAAACGGGGAGTACAATCTCGCTATACGCAACCTTCTCGAAGCTGTTTACACAAACTACCAAGGCGACCGTGAAGACATCAACTTCAAAGGCTTCGAAGTGTATCTTCATCGCGTTTGGTTTGCCAATGGCATTCACCACCACTACGGTTGCGAGAAGTTCGTACCGGAATTCTCTCGTCAATGGCTTGAGAAACAACTTGAAAGCAATCCCGCAGCCAGCAACTCCACAACGCCATCGCCAGCTCTCCTTGACATCATCTTCGACCCAAATATTCTCCCAAAGCGAGTAAACAAAGCAGAAGGCGAAGACCTAATAAAAACCTCCGCTTGCAACTATTATCAGAATGTTTCTCAGACGGAAGTTGAGGCTTTCTATGGTAAGATGAAGTCTGAGTTCAATGGAAAGGAAATGCCTTCATTTGGTTTGAACTCTACACTTACGTCTAATGGAGAAGAGGTATGGCGTGTTAATAACGGCAAATATTCAAAAGAACTTGCTGCGATTTGTCAGCATCTCTCTGACGCTCGCGAATATGCGGAGAATGAGAAGCAGCAGGAACTCATTGACTTGCTTATATCATACTATCAAAACGGCGATTTAAAGACCTTTGATGAATACAGCAAACTTTGGGTTACCGAGAAGGATGGCGAGGTTGATTTCATAAATGGATTTATCGAAGTCTATGGCGATCCACTTGGATATAAAGGTTCGTGGGAAGGGTTGGTGGAATATGTTGATCATGAGGCAACCAAAAAGACTCAACTTATTGCCGAAAACGCTCAGTGGTTTGAAGACCATTCTCCTGTTGACTCCCGCTTTAAAAAGAAGGAAGTTAAGGGCGTATCTGCCCGCGTCATCTGTGCTGCTATGCTTGGAGGCGACGAATATCCTTCTACAGCCATCGGAATTAATCTGCCTAATGCTGACTGGATTCGTGAGCAATATGGTAGCAAGAGTATTACGATAAGCAATATCATAGCAGCCTATAACGAGGCTGCAAAAGGAAGTCCGATGAAGCGTGAGTTTACATGCGATGAGGAGATGATTGCTCTCATCGACAAATATGCAGACCAATGTGACTCGCTTCACACGGATCTTCACGAATGTCTCGGTCATGGTAGCGGTCAGCTTCTGCCAGGTGTTGCAACTGATGCTCTGAAGAACTATTTCTCTACAATAGAAGAAGCTCGCGCGGATTTGTTTGGACTTTACTATTGCGCTGACGAAAAGATAGTAGAGTTAGGACTTCTTCCGAATATGGAAGCTTACAAGTCAATGTACTACAGCTATCTTCTTAACGGACTTCTCACACAGACAGTTCGCATAAAACTTGGCAATGACATTGAGGAAGACCACATGCGCAATCGTGCTCTCATTGCTTGGTGGGCTCTTGATTTGGCGAAAGAAGCCTCCGTTCCAGAAGCATCAGCTTCAGGCAGCCTCACGCTATATGAGAAAGATGCCAAGACCTACCTCCGTGTCAACAATTTCCCTGCTCTGCGCAAAATATTCGCCTATCAGCTTGCTAAAATTCAGCGCATAAAGAGCGAAGGCGACTATGAAGCCGCTAAGAACCTCATCGAGAAATACGCAGTCAAGATAAACCAAGACCTCCATAAGGAAGTTCTTGACCGCTACGAAAAGCTCAACATCGCACCTTACAAAGGTTTCATCAATCCTGTACTTAATCTCGAAAAGGACGCTGAAGGCAATGTAACAGACGTCACGGCAGACTATACAGAAAGTTATGTTGACCAGATGATTCGCTACGGCAAGCACTAAAATAGCCACAGATTTCCCATTAATCAACAATAAGCCGAGTTCGGCGACATCCAAAAAATGAACAATGACAATAACAGACAAAGTAAACGAGATAAAGCGTCAATTTCCTCTCTCTATGGACGGAGTAGCATCATCGTCAATGAGGGAAAAGGGCGTAGAATACAAAATAAACTGGGGCATCAAGATAGGCGATCTAAAAACTATAGCCTCCAAATACGAAAAGCAACGCGAACTCGCCGTTGAGCTATGGAAAAGCAATTCTCGCGAATGCAAGATTCTGGCTACAATGCTTATGCCAGCAGAGGAGTTTGACAGCGACTTTGCTCAGCTTTGGATGGAACAGACGCCAACAAATGAAATCGCGATGTATCTTGCTTTCTTCCTTGTTCAATATACTGCGGATGCTGCGTCGCTCGCCTTCCAATGGATTGCCAACAAAAGCGAGATTTACCAGACTTGTGGATACAACACGCTCTCTGGACTTTTCGGTCAAGGTAAGCAACCTTCTGTTCGCGATATGCAGGAACTGATAGATCAGGCTATAGCCACTCGTTCTCATGCTTCAATAAACTGTCTGAACAAACTCGCAACTCTATCGCCAGAACACGAACAGATTGTAGAAAGTGCTCTCTCTAAGCTTTAACCACAATAACCAGTCGCCGAGTTCGACGACCTCCCCACAAAAATGAAAACCGACAATATTAACATAGCATTAGAGCGCTTGCGCGAGTGCATTGCTTCAAGCAACCGCCGCAACACTCCAGAACGTGAGGAAGTTCTGAGAGCTGCTTATGCTATTGAGTCGCGTTTTACGTTTGAAGATATCGACGATTATATTCGCAACAATTCAGAATTGATAATCAGCCACACCACAATCTATAGCGCATTAAGACTCTTCGTAGAGCAAGGTTTCCTTCGTTGTACACGACAGAATTCACGCTCGTATTACGACATTTCCTTGACTAAGAGCTCATGCTTGCAGGTTTGTAGGATTTGTGGAAAAACAACGTATCTTGATAGCAAGAAGATAGAAAAGCTGGTCGATACAATAAAGTTGAAACGCTTCACGCGAGACAATTTCACCCTCACCATCGACGGCATCTGCACTTCTTGTAAAACTAAGCTTACAAAAGCAGCCAACAAAAAGATAAAAAACTAAAAACAAATATAAAATATGAAAACAACAGGAAAAGTTGATGTCCTTCTCGGTCTCCAATGGGGCGATGAAGGCAAAGGAAAAGTTGTTGATGTGCTCACACCAAACTACGACGTAGTGGCACGTTTTCAGGGTGGTCCTAACGCTGGTCACACTCTTGAATTTGAAGGCAAGAAGTATGTTCTTCGCTCAATCCCTTCTGGTATCTTCCAAGGCGACAAGACTAACATCATCGGTAACGGTGTTGTGCTTGCTCCAGACCTCTTCATGGACGAGGCCAAGGATCTTGAGAAGAGCGGTTACAACATCCCAGAGCGTCTCATGCTCTCAAAGAAGATTCACCTCATCATGCCTACTCACCGCATCCTCGACGCTGCTTACGAAGCTGCAAAGGGTAAGAACAAGGTGGGTACTACTGGTAAGGGTATCGGTCCTACTTACACAGACAAGACTTCTCGCAACGGTCTTCGTCTCGGCGACATCTTCGAGAACTTCGAGGAGAAGTACGCTGCTCACAAGGCTCGCCACGAGGAAATGCTTCGCGCTCTCAACTATACAGACTATGACATCACTGAGGTTGAGAAGCACTGGCTTGAAGGCATCGAGTATCTCCGTTCATTCAAGATCATCGATTCTGACGAACAAATTAACTGCCTCCTTGAGAGCGGCAAGTCTATGCTCTGCGAAGGCGCTCAAGGAACAATGCTCGACGTTGACTTCGGTTCTTATCCATTCGTGACTTCTTCAAACACAATCTGCGCCGGTGCTTGCACTGGTCTCGGCATCGGTCCTAACAAGATTGGTGAGGTTTACGGTATCATGAAGGCATATTGCACACGCGTTGGTGCAGGTCCTTTCCCTACAGAACTCTTCGACGAGACAGGTGCTACAATGCGTGCTATCGGTCATGAGTACGGAGCTGTTACAGGTCGTGAGCGTCGTTGTGGTTGGATTGACCTCGTTGCTCTTCGCTATGCCATCATCGTAAACGGCGTTACTCAACTCATCATGATGAAGAGCGACGTCCTCGATACATACAAGACTATCAAGGCTTGCGTTGCTTACAAGCAGCATGGCGTGGAGATTGACCACATGCCTTACTCTATTGAAGACGGCATCGAGCCAATCTACAAGGAACTTCCTGGTTGGGAAACAGACATGACAAAGATGACTTCTGAGGATCAGTTCCCACAGGCATTCAAGGATTACGTTGCATTCCTCGAGGCAGAACTCAAGACTCCTATCAAGCTCATCTCTATCGGTCCAGACCGCGACCAGACTATCGTAAGAAACTAAATTGTTACAGTTCCATGTCATTTTTGACAGGGCTAAAAGCTACAATTCCCGACGGTTATGCCGTCGGGCTCTATAATATGGCAAAAGTAGGAATACCAAAAGGTACGCGCGACTTCTCTCCTGTAGAGATGGCGAAGCGT
>JAZLKJ010000059.1:0-20345 GCA_045597565.1 Prevotella sp.
AGGAAGTCAGAGCAGGAAGTCATGCCACCCACCATAGCAGTAGCGGCGAAGAATATGCTTAATAATTTTTTCATGTTAATCATCCTCCTTATTTTTAGAATGTTACGTTAAGACCAACAACCACCTGCTTTGAGAGTGGGAAGTTTACAGAACCACCACGCTCTGAGTCGTAACCGCTGATTTTACCAGTAGTAATGAAGTTCTTCAAAGAGCAGTAAACCTTAGCGTTCTGGATGTATGCCTTCTTCAAGAGCTTCTTGTCGAAATTGTAAGAGAGTGTGATGTCCTTGATCTTGAAATAGTCAGCCTCAACCATACGAACAGCAGACTGATATTCACCACCAGCCTTAGAAGAAGCACCTGGTGAAGGAATGATAGTGTTAGTGTTCTCTGGAGTCCAGTAGTCGAGGTCGCCCCAGTTAGAGTTGTCGTAAGTGTAGAGACCATAACCACCATAGTTCATGTAACCACCGAGACGAGCCATCATCTGAATAGAGAGCGCGAAGTTCTTGTAAGAGAATGAGTTGGTCATACCGATGATAGCCTTTGGAGAGCGGTTGTAGATGATCTTATCAGCATCATCGATTGTACCGTCACCGTTCTGGTCAACAACGCGGAGTGTACCAGGGTTACCGTACTCGTCGTAAGGCTTAGTGAATGTCTTGCCCTGTGAAGTATAGTTGTCAGCAACGAACTTGTCAAATTCTCCGATACCCCAACAGTTCTGAGCCTCATACTGATAGAAAGCACTTACTGGCTCGCCAACCTTGAGGATGTCGCTACCGCTGATTACTTCATCTACGCCGTCACGAAGCTTTGAAACTTCATCCTTTGACATTGTGAGAGAAGCGTTGATGTCCCAAGAGAAATCCTTTGTACGAACAGGAACTGCGTTGAGAGCAATTTCAAGACCGTTACCCTTAGTCTCACCGACATTGCCGATTGTAGAAGTGTAAACAGAAGCTGCAGGAGCAGTCATGTAGTAGAGAAGATCGTAAGTATTAGTCATGTAGTAGTCAACGCTACCGCTGATGCGACCATTGAGGAAACCGAAGTCAAGACCTACGTTGAACGCAGATGTCTTCTCCCATGTGAGGTCTGTGTTAGCAAGAGTCATAGGAGCCTTGTTTACAGAGTTTGGTACGATGGCAGAGATTGTAGCGAGAGTCTGGTAAGCCTCGATAGCTGCGTTACCAGAAAGACCCCAAGAAACGCGGAGCTTCAAGTTGTCGAGCCAAGACTTAGTGCTCTTCATCCAGTCTTCCTCAGAGATACGCCAACCGGCACTTACAGAAGGGAAGTAACCCCACTTGTGACCGTCAGCAAGTACAGAAGAACCATCAGCACGAACTGAAGCCTGAAGGAGGTAGCGACCAAGGTAAGAGTAGTTGAGACGAGCGAAGTAAGACATCATGGCTGTCTTAACATAAGAAGAAGTTACCTTTGGAGCAGCGATCTTTGAAACATCATAGAATGCACCCTGATAGTAGTGCTCTGCACCAGCATCGCCTTCGATACCGTTAGACTCCTTGACAGTCTGAGTCATTTCGTGACCGAGGAGAACTGTAAAGTCGTGAGCCTCACCTACGTTGAAGTTGTAGTTAGCTGTGTTCTGCCATACATACTTTGTGCTGTAGTTGTTGAAGAGGCTGATGTATGAAGTTGTAGGAGTCTGGAAACGACCTACGCTGTTCATGTCGTTGTAAGTACCATCACGCTGCTCAGAACGGTCAAGAGTGAAGTTAGTCTTGATGTTAAGACCCTTGATAGGAGTGAGCTGTGCGTATGCGCTACCGAAGAAACGTGAAGTCTCAATGTTGTGCTGGAATGCACCTTCTACCTCGTCGAGGAGTGGGTTACCATGAGCGTCGTAGAAGTAGCTTGGCTTAGGGATGATGTTGCCTTCTGCATCGTAAGGATGAGCGATAGTTGTCATCTTCTGAGCAAGACCGTAAACGCCACCGTTACGACGGTCGTTATCGCGGAATGTGTAAGAGAGGGAAGTACCTACCTTTACAATCTTGTTGATCTTATGGTCAATGTTTGCACGACCTGTATAACGCTTGAATACATCGTTCTTCATGATACCCTCTGCATCCATCATAGAGAGAGCAATGTTGAAGTTTGTCTTTTCTGTACCACCGCTTACGTTAACTTCATAGTTCTGAGAAACGCTGTTCTGGAGGATAAGGTCGAACCAGTCAGTGTAAGAACCATTCTTTACGATGTCATTGTAAAGGTTGAGACCAGAGTAAGAGTGAACAGCACCACCGAGGATGCTCTCAGCTGTTGCATTGCCTGTTGAGAAGTCCCAGCCGTTAGTCTGTGCAGTCTTGTAATTAGCTGCATCAACGAGGCGCTGAACTTCCTTGTCGCCGTACATAGGCTTAACAACATTTGTAGGGCTGTTGAAAGAAAGGTAAGCATTGAAGCCTACGCGAGTCTTACCAGACTGACCGCGCTTAGTAGTGATGATGATTACACCGTTAGCACCCTTTGTACCGTAGATAGCTGTAGAAGCAGCGTCCTTGAGTATGTCCATAGACTCAATTTCAGAAGCAGGGATGTCAAGTCTTGAACCATACTCTACACCGTCAACGAGGATGAGAGGGTTGTTTGAAGCGAGGATAGAACGGTTACCACGGAGAGTGATGCTTACGCCAGCACCTGCCTGACCGTCGCTCTGCTGGAGGTCAACACCAGGAACCTTTGCCTGCATAGCCTGGAGAGCGTCAGCACCTGCCACCTTGTCAATGTCTTCAGTCTTTACTGAAGAAACAGAACCTGTGAGGTCTTTCTTCTTCATTGTACCGTAGCCGACAACGACAACCTCTTCGAGAGCCTTGTTATCGTCAACCAAAGAAACGTTGATTGTGCTCTGAGAGCCAACCTTAATCTCCTGTGAAACGTAGCCGATGTAAGAGAAGCTCAGTACATCGTTTTTGCCTACATTAGGAATTGAATACTTGCCGTCAATGTCAGTGGCTGCACCATGGGTAGTGCCTTTAATCATCACTGAAACACCAATCAGCGGGTCACCGTTGGCATCTTTTACTACGCCCGATACCTGCTGCTGGGCATAAGACACCAAAGCAATCATACTGACGAATACCAGCATGAACGCTCTTTTGAGTTGGTTTTTAATGTTCATAAAGTTTAATAATAGTGATTAAGAATAATCTAAGTAAAGTTGAATTGTAGGTTAGTTTCGTATTATATTCTGGTTGTTTTCCGTTGCAAATATAAATATAATTCTTGTAACAATCTTTATGTTCGCGAAAAATATGACAATGAGTGCAAAAAACTTGATATTTGTAACCTACAGATTACAAATTACAGCAAGTCTGGACGCAAACGTTGTGTACGCTCAATGGCTTGCTCCATCTCCCAGTCGCGGATTTTTGCCTCGTGTCCTGAAAGCAGTATCTCAGGAACTTTCCAACCTTTGTAGTCGGCTGGACGTGTGTATATTGGGGCGGAAAGGAGATTGTCCTGAAAACAGTCGGATAGTGCACTTTGTTCATCGGTGATTACGCCTGGGATGATACGCACAATGGCGTCTGTCATGACGGCTGCTGCCAATTCGCCACCGGTGAGAACATAGTCGCCGATGGAAATCTCGCGTGTTATGAGGTGTTCGCGGATGCGCTGGTCAATACCCTTGTAGTGACCACAGAGGATAATGATGTTGTTGAGCATGGACATCTCGTTGGCTATAGGCTGCGAGAATTTCTCACCATCTGGCGAAGTGAAAATGACCTCATCGTAGTGACGCTGTTCCTTGAGAGCAGTTATACAACGGTCTATTGGCTCACACTGCATGACCATACCTGCCTGTCCACCGTAGGCATAGTCGTCAACGCGACGCCACTTGTCAAGGGTGTAGTCGCGAAGATTGTGCAAATGTATCTCGGCGAGTCCTTTCTTCTGTGCTCGACCGAGTATGGAGTTTGTCATGAAACTGTCAAGAATCTCCGGCAGTACAGATATGATGTCTATTCGCATGTTGATTCTTCTGTATTATCTTTCTCCCATTCCACGTAAGCAAGAATGAGCTGGTGGAGTCCGAAGGCTTTCATGTTGAGGTTATAGATGACGTCGAAGGCGAGGCTCATGAGTTCTGACTGTTCCTCCTTAGGTGCGGATTCAAGGAGAGAACGAAGATTGAGTTGGAGCTTCTCTAGTACGCTATCATCAATGAATCCATTGCTGTCAACGAGATTCTTGAGGAGCGAGTATTTCTTGAGAGTGCGGAAGTGCTGTTTCGTCACGCCTATTGAGCGTGTTCCGCGTTCGTTGGCTTGTATGAGTTTCATATTATAATTAGGGGTATTCTTGTATTCTTTTTAAGGTGGTAATTTATAGAACCAACCTTTAAAACTTCTTTCCTGTGACTATCTTCATCGCTGTGAGATAAAGTATCTTTATGTCAAAGAGGAGAGAGTGATGATCTAGGTAATAGAGATCGTACTCCAGACGGCGCAGCATTTTCTCCATAGTGTCTGTATAACCGTTGTAGAGCGTTGCGTAACTGGTGACTCCAGGGCGCATTTCATATAGTCGTGAGTAACGGTTGTCGTGTAACATTATCTTGTCAATAAAATATTGACGTTCAGGACGATAGCCTATAAAGGACATGTCGCCGCGGAGTACGTTCCACAGCTGTGGCAGTTCGTCGAGATGATGTGCGCGCAAGAAGCGTCCGATACGTGTGAGGCGTTCGTCATTTTCCTCAGTAAGCTTGGGTACCGATTCTTCTGCATCAACTATCATTGAGCGGAACTTGTATATGAGAAACGGTTTGCCATGTAACCCTATGCGTTCTTGCTTGAAGATGATGGGCCTGCAACCGCCAAGCAACATACTCAAGATGATGATGGCGAAGAGAGGGGAGAGGATCACAATCGCCAGAAGTGAGAACAGTATGTCGAATATTCGTTTATGCATTTAGTTTGGGTTATAACCGAATCCGTTGAGTGCCTTCTGCGAAGAGCACCAGTCTTTGTCAACTTTGACGTAACACTCAAGGAAAATCTGTTTGTCGAAGAATTTCTCCAATGTCTTGCGTGCCTCAGAAGAGACTTTCTTTAGCGCAACTCCCTGATGACCAATGACAATGCCTTTCTGTGAGTCGCGTTCTACATAGATTATAGCTCGGATGCGAATAATCTTCTTTTCCTCTTTGAACGACTCTACCGTTACCTCTACGGAATATGGAATTTCCTTGTCATAGTAGAGCAGAATCTTCTCGCGGATAATCTCACTTACGAAGAAGCGGGCAGGCTTGTCGGTAAGTTGGTCTTTATCGAAAAATGGTGGTGACTCTGGAAGCAGTTCTTTTATGCGACTCATCAGCATGTCAATGCCAAACTTATTGCTTGCAGACATCGGGAGAATCTCGGCATTAGGCAGAAGCTTGTGCCACTTCTCAACAATCTTTGGCAGATCCTTTTGATTGGAAAGGTCTATCTTGTTGATAAGAAGAAGTACAGGAATGGTCATCTTCTGTACTTTCTCAAGGAATTCAATGTTCTTTTCCGATGTCTCTATGACATCTGTCACATAGAGCAGTATGTCGGCATCCTGAAGAGCCGACTCGGAGAAGGCAAGCATGGACTCCTGAAGCTTGTAGTTTGGCTTCAGAACGCCTGGCGTGTCGGAGAATACTATCTGTGAGTCTTCTGTATTGACGATGCCCATGATACGATGGCGCGTGGTCTGTGCCTTGAAGGTGGCAATGGATATACGTTCGCCTACGAGCTGGTTCATCAGCGTGGATTTTCCTACGTTAGGATTTCCTACTATGTTTACAAAACCTGAACGGTGTGCCATTGAGATTTTCTATTTTACTATTTGCTATTTTAATCAAACACTTTGAACTCATAGCCTTGATCTATCATCCACTCTAAGGATTCGGGCAAGGCTGTGTGGAGTTTGTCTATGCTCTTGAGTGAGTCGTGGAAGGTTATTATGGAGCCGTTGCGAGTGTAGCGTTTTACGTTGTTTACGACATCCTGTGCATTCAGGCGGTTGCTATAGTCGCGGGTGACAAGATCCCACATTATGACTTTATAATGAAGAGCGAGAAGGCCGAACTGTGGATAGCGAAGCCAACCGTGAGGTGGGCGAAAGAGGTCTGTTTTTAGTAGCTCGTTGGCTTTCTTTACATTGTCGAGATAGTCCTTCGTCCAATGTCGCATTCCGCTGAGGTGGTTGAATGTGTGATTGCCTATGCGGTGTCCTTCTGCTTTCACCCGTTCAAAGAGCTCTGGATATTTCCTGACGTTGTCGCCGACCATGAAGAATGTCGCTTTGATATTGTACTTCTTTAAGGTATCAAGGATGAATGGAGTTGCTTCAGGAATAGGGCCGTCGTCAAAGGTCAGATAGACGGCTTTCTTACTCTTGTCCATTCGCCAGATAGCCTTTGGATGCAGCCATCGTAGGAATATTGCGGGTTGTTCTATTATCATATTCTTATGCGCTGATGACCAGCCATGTTATGTATCCGATGCAGAGGGTGAGCATTACAGCACCTTCCCAACGCTCAAGCTTGTACTTCGTGAAAGAGAATACCCATAAGACTACGGATGCTAAGATAAGTACGCTGAGATCTATGTAGTTTATTGATATGCCTTCAAGTGGTTGTATGAGTCCCGTAAGTCCGAGAATCATCAGGATATTGAAGATGTTGCTTCCGATAACATTGCCAATAGCCATTTCTCCTTCCCCCTTGCGAGCCGCCATTATGGATGTTGCCAGTTCTGGGGCTGACGTTCCTGCGCCTACGATGGTGAGTCCTATGATCTTTTCCGATACGTCAAGGGTCTTTGCTATCTCTGAAGCGTATTCTACGAATTTGTCTGATGCTACAACGAGAATGCCTAATCCGATGATAATAAGCAGTATAGCTCTCCATACTGACATTTGCTTTACTCCTTCAGTCTGTTCGTCTTTCTTGTCAGGCGACTTGGCACTTCGTACGGTCATCCACATATAAAGGATGAAAGCGGTAAGGAATATTGCGCCTTCAAGTCGGTTAAGATTACCGTTGAAAAGGAAAAGCAGGAGCACTACGGAAGCAAGGGCTACTATCGGAAGATCGCGCTTAACAGTGATTTTCATTATCGTTAGCGGAGCAATGAGGGCTACGCTACCCACGATAAGCAAGTTGTTGAAGATATTGCTGCCAACAACGTTTCCGATGGCAATGTCGCCCATTCCTGAGTTGCCTGAACTTGCAGCCTCAATCGCTGAACTGACGGACACGAAGAGCTCTGGAGCTGACGTACCCATGGCTACAACTGTCAATCCGACGATGAATGGTTTGATGTTCATCTTGACAGCTATTGCAGAAGCTCCGTTGGTCATCTGATCTGCTGCGACTATGATGACAACGAGTGAGAGCACAAGTTTTATGAGTAGAAGTAGCATATGCATTCTCACATCAATGTAGGGCGAAGTTTACTGGGCCGCTATGGAAAACGGCTCGGAAATCCTCGCCCTACATTTAGTTTGTACTATGTGTTAGTTTTCGCTTTTCTCGTCAATAGCCTTGATCTTGGCTACCGTGAGAGAAATCTCGTCCTTAATCTTCTCCATCTGCTTCTTAACACCATCAAGAAGTGGGTTTGCTTTCTTGCTATTTGAAACAGAGAAGAACGATAGATTGTTTTCTACTGTTGCAAGTTCCTTCTTGAGATTGTCAAGACGGCGTGCAAGGCGTGAGCGTTCGTCGCCAAGATTCTCCGCAGTTTCCTTGATAGACTTCTTGAAGCGGTCGAGACGCTTGCCTACGTTTGTCTTGTTGAGCTTAGAGTAAGCAGCATCAAGAGCTTGCTTGTATTCTGTGTAGAGAGTGTCTTTGTCTTTGAATGGAACGTGACCTATCTTGCTGAATTCTTCAGATAGAGACTTGAGAACATCACGCATGTTGTCAACAGGTTCTTCTATAAGACCCTTGATGCGAGCAACAACATCGTACTTCTTTTGGAGATTTTCCTGTTGTTCGTTGCGCTGACCTGCATTTGCTGCGTTGCGAGCTTCAAAGAATTTGTTACAAGCAGAAATGAACTCTGTCCAAAGTTCTTCGCCAACCTTATGTGGTGTTGGACCAACTGCCTTCCATTCCTTCTGGAGGTTTACGAGCTTGTCGGAAGTTGCACGCCATTCTGTAGAGTCTGCCAATTCCTTAGCCTTCTCTACGAGTGCTTTCTTCTTGTCAATGTTCTGAGAGTATGATTCTTTGAGCTGAGTGTAGAACTCGTTCTTTTTTGTGAAGAAAGAATCGCAAGCAGCGCGGAAACGCTCAAATATCTTCGCGTTCATCTTCTGTGCTGTGAAGCCGATAGTCTTCCATTCTGCCTGAAGCTCAAGCATAATCTTTGTCTGGTCGTCCCAAGCAGAAGAATTTGTAGGAAGAACCTCTGCAGCTGTCATTGCCTCTGCTTTTTCACAGAGAGCAGTCTTGAGTTCAAGGTTCTGTTCTTCCTTCTCCTTGATTGCTAAATAATGATCTTGATAGCGCTTGTTGATAATTGTAGAAGCTGCCTTGAAGCGAGTCCAAATATCCTCACGGAGTTCTTTTGCTACAGGACCTGATTCGCGCCACTGGTTGTGGAGAGTCTGAAGCTGGTAGAATGCACTGATAACGTCTTCTTCTTCAGAGAGTTTCTCGGCAGTCTCAATAATCAGCGTCTTTATCTCAAGGTTCTTCTTGAAGTCATATTCACGAGCTTCGCGATTGAGCTGAAGAAGATCGTAGAATTGCTCGCAATAGAGCTGAAAGTTTTTCCAAAGTTCCGTAGCTTTCTCTGCAGGAACAGGATTAATGGTCTTCCATTCTTCCTGAAGCATCTTGAATTCCTGATAGTGTGCGCCAGTCTCCTCAGGGGTAGTTGTCATGGCCTTGATCTTGTCAAGGATGTCAAGCTTCTTCATCAGATTGTCAGCCTTAAGCTGCTCAAGTTCGAGGAATGCTTTCTGGCGTCTCTCACGAATAACGGAGAGTTCCGCTTTGAATTTTTCTTCGTTTTCATCCTGTTCTGGCTGATACTCTTCTGCATTACCGCCAGCCTCAATGAACGCTTGCTTCTTTGCCTCGTTCTCTGCATTGCGGAACTTGTAGAACAGACTCTTCAGAAGGTCCACCTCCTGACGCTCTGGATCTTGCTCCATCTGCGCGAGCTCTGTAATGCGTTCTACTACATCCTGAGTAGTCTTGTAAACAGGATACTGTTTAGGTTCTTCAACAGGGTTCTGAACTTCAACTGCTTCCTGAGCAGTTTCTTCTACTAGGTTCTGAACTTCGGCTGTTGCTTCCGTGAGAGATTTGTTTTCGTTTTCCATCATTGGTTAATGTATAGTGCAGTTCTGTTAATGCTTGTTTTTTGGAAGCTGCACATTAATAAATATGTACATTATAGGGCGCAAAGTTAGAAAATATTTTCGTTTCAAAGAAAAAAATATAAAAAAATGTTAATTTTTTATGCTTTAAATAGGCAATTTCGCTTGTGGTACTCTGTTTTTAGACCTTTATTCTTGTATTTCAAGCCATCGCATTTCTTTTTCTTCAAGCAAAGATTCTACTTCTGGCAGACGTTTACCATGAGCAATAATCTTCTCAGTGTCAATGTTTCCTGCAGAAAGTTCTTCAACTATTTGTGCCTTCTCTGCCTCAAGAGTTGCGATATCCTTCTCAAGCTGCTCAAGTTCGCGGGTTTCCTTGTAGGATAGCTTTTTGGGCTTAGATGTGTTTGAAGGTGACGCTTGTGAGTCTTTGACTGGATGTTGCGAGCCGTTTTTGCCGTTTTGCTTATTGCCTTTCGGGTCGTCTTTCGCGTTTTCCTGTGGATTGAGCTTTTGATAGATGCGGTATTGAGAATAATTACCCGGGAAATCTTGAATCTTTCCTTCTCCTTGGAATACGAGAAGATGGTCCACGACCTTGTCTGTAAAGAAGCGGTCGTGACTAACTACGATGACGCATCCAGGGAAATCCTGAAGATATTCCTCAAGGACTTCAAGTGTCTGAATGTCAAGGTCGTTTGTAGGCTCGTCAAGAATTAGAAAGTTGGGATCTTGCATGAGCACAGTACAAAGGTATAGCTTTCGCTGTTCTCCACCGGAAAGCTTCTCAATATAATCATACTGCTGCTTGCGAGAAAAGAGAAAACGCTCAAGAAGTTGAGCGGCAGTAAGATGCTTTCCATTTCCGAGATTTACGTATTCTGCAATGTCGCGCACAACATCTATAACGCGCTGATCAGGTCGGAATTTAAGACCGTCTTGAGAAAAATAACCAAATTTTACGGTTTGTCCAATATCAAACTGTCCGCTATCAGGCTTTTCTAGTCCAAGAAGAAGTTTTATGAAAGTTGATTTGCCTGCACCATTATTACCGACAATTCCCATCTTCTCGTAGCGAGAAAAGTTATAGTAAAAGTCCTTCAGTATGACAAGTTCTTCTTGTTTTGCAGAAGGAATCGTGAAAGACTTACTAACATACTGACACTCAAATATTTTAGAGCCAATATAAACATTATTATTTTTCAAACGAACCTGACGTTCCTGAATACGTTGCTTTGCTATTTTTTCCAACTCATAAAAAGCCTCTTCGCGGTAGCGTGCCTTATGTCCGCGAGCTTGCGGTTGCCGACGCATCCATTCAAGCTCTGTGCGATAAAGGTTGTTGGCACGAGCTATTGTGGCATTTCTGACATCTATTCGCTCTTGGCGCTTCTCCAAGTAGTAAGAGAAATTGCCGCGATAGGTATAGATTGTCTGATCGTCAAGCTCAAGAATAAGATTGCAGACGTTGTCAAGGAAATAGCGGTCGTGAGTAACCATCAGCAAAGTTTTATTACCACGACGCAAAAAGCCTTCTAGCCACTCTATCATCTCAAGATCAAGATGGTTTGTCGGCTCATCTAGAATAAAGAGGTCTGGCTCTGTGATAAGCACATTTGCCAAAGCAACACGCTTCTGCTGTCCACCACTAAGTTCCTTAATTTTTTGGTTTAAGTTCTTGATTTTAAGAGAAGTAAGTATTTGCTTTGCTTTTAGAATGCGATTGTCTTCGGCGTAATCATAGGATGAGACAGACGACGAAGAAGTTTCAGATGTTTCGGTTTCTTCCTCCGAAGAGTACGTTGGAACTGTGGTTATAACTTCATTTGCGTTGAAATCAAAATCGGGATGCTTGCCAAAACAGGCTTCCAGAACGGTTGATTCCGGGTTGAAATTCTGCTTTTGTCTTAGAAAACCAACACGGATGCCATTGCGAAAGATAACTGAACCAGAATCTTGCGGCTCATCTCCGGCAATTATTGAAAGTAAAGTGGATTTGCCTGTTCCATTTTGGGCAATAAGTCCAACTTTCTCACCTTCCCCTATAGCAAAGGAAATATCATCAAAAAGCAGGCGCTCCCCAAAGCGTTTGCTCAAGTTCTGTATGTCAAGAAATGGTATCATTCTTCATTTTCCCTTTCCCTATCTTCCCATTGCTTCATGGCTTCCTGCCAGTCTGTCTGTTCACCTGATTCTATAGCTTCCTGTTGTGCTTTGGCAGTATCTTTCTGCTTGTCACGCTCACGTTTTTCCTTCATGGAAGCGATTGTTGCATCATCAAGAATGCGAATTGCACCACGCTTTATGCAATCTTGCAAATCTTCTTCGCCAAATGCCTTGCCCTGAACGTTGAAGTCAGAAATATTGAATTCAAAATCAACACGCAGAGTATGACGAACTTGTTTCTGCTGAAAACGAGTGCCAGTACATTTCAGTTTTAGAAGCTTGCTTATCTGGTTTATTTCGCTTTGTGAGTATTTGTTTCTGCCCATATCTTATACAATGGCGTCCTGTTTTTCCTTTATCATTATAATTACTAGATTTTGAGCAACGATAATATCTGCCCCGAATATAAAACTGAAGCAATTACGCACATAACACGCATTTGCTTCAGTTTTTTTTCTGCCCCACGCATAAAGGCATGAGTCAAATGGATATTGCAAATTTAGAAGATAAATGTCTTCTCAAGCCAATAGCAAACGATACCTGCAATGTAACCTACAAAGGCAATCCATGTAACGTTCTTGAGGTACCAGCCGAATGAGATGTGCTCAAGACCCATAACGACAACACCTGCAGCAGAACCGATGATGAGCATAGAGCCACCGACACCAGCACAGTAAGCGAGAAGCTGCCAGAATATACCGTCAACCATAAGGTTTGGAGCAGAGTCAATAACATACATCTTCATAGATGCAGCAACGAGTGGTACGTTGTCAACGATTGAAGAAAGAATACCGATGGCTCCTGTGATGAGGTAGTCATTACCAATAGCCTGATCAAGCCATTGGCCCATTGCTGAAAGTACGCCAATCTCAGATAGAGTAGCTACAGCCATGAGGATACCGAGGAAGAACATGATTGTTGACATATCGATACGAGAGAGCATTTTTGTAACACGCTTAGCGAGTGGGTCGTGCTCTTCCTTCTTGCGATAGATAAGTTCAGTTACTGTCCAAAGAATACCGAGTACGCCAAGGATTCCGATGAAAGCAGGAAGCTCAGTTACTGTGTGGAATACAGGTACAGAGCAAAGACCGCCTACACCAAGACAGAAGATAAGGTTACGCTGGAACTTTGTAAGTTCTGAAACAGAAGATTCCTTCTTGTCAATAACCTCAGGAAGTTCACCTTTGAGGTGCATCTGCATAACAAAGGTAGGTACGATGAATGCCACGAAAGAAGGTACTATAATCTCAGAGATTACTCCACCAGCTGTGATTGTCTTACCTGCCCAAAGCATAATAGTTGTAACGTCACCGATTGGAGAGAACGCACCACCTGCATTGGCAGCGATGATAACGCAGACGGCGTACCAAATACGGTCTTTCTTGTCTTGAACTAACTTACGGAGAATCATAATCATCACAATTGATGTTGTAAGATTGTCAAGAACGGCAGAAAGAATAGCTGTCATGAAAGCAATCTTCCAAAGGAGAGATCGCTTTGTCTTAGACTTGAGAGCGCCGCGAACCCAGTTGAAACCACCGTGCTGATCGACAATTTCCACGATTGTCATGGCACCCATGAGGAAGAAGAGTGTTGTACCAGCTTCACCAAGGTTCTTCTCGATTGCCTCACCGAGTTCCCATGATGCAGGAAGAGCAGAGCCAAGGAGACCCTCGTGACCAAGTGCGAGGAGAGTCCAGCATACTACACACATCAAGACAGAAATAGCTGCCTTGTTAATTTTTGTTACGCTTTCAATGGCTATGAAAAAGTAGCCGATGACGAAAGCTGCAACGATAATTGTAATAGTTGACATTTTTTTTTTTTAGATTTTTTTTAAGTTTTTCTTACCTTCTTAATGTTAAAAAAACGTGAAAATCTTATTTTTTCGGGCGCAAAGTTACAATTTTTTTCTCATTTACTAAAGATTATACAAAATAATTGTTAATTTTGCACACAATATCAATTATAATCAAGTTTGTTAATTAAGCAATAAACAGCTATGGATGGATGTAACCTAACTTCTACCACAAAACATTTCTTCGCTGTTGACCTTGGAGCAACAAGCGGAAGAACAATACTTGGAAAACTCGTAAACGGAAAGCTTGAGACAGAAGAACTGACTCGCTTCCCGAATGTTATAACTCAAATCGGCGGACATTTCTACTGGAATGTTCTCTCGCTTTACTGTGAGATAATTCGTGGACTCAAGGCTGCTGCCCAGCTCGACGTGAAGATTGAAAGCATCGGCATCGACACTTGGGGAGTTGATTTCCTCTGCATCGGCAAGGATGAAGAGATGGTTCACAGCGTACGCTCTTACCGTGACCCTTGTACTTTCGCTGCCATGGAAGATTATTTCCAGAACGTGATGAGCAAGAAAGACCTATACATGAAGACAGGTATTCAGGTGATGAACTTCAACTCTATTTTCCAACTTCATGCTATGAGAAAGGAAGGAAATGTCGCTCTTGAGAATGCTGAGACTATCCTCTTCCTCCCAGATGCTCTCTCTTGGATGCTCACAGGCGAGAAGATTTGCGAATATACCATTGCTTCTACTGCAGGACTCCTCAATCCTAATGCTCGCGACTTCGACGAAGAACTTCTTGCTTCTGTTGGCGTGAAGCGCTCGCAGTTCGGCAAGATGGTTATGCCGGGCGAGAAGATTGGCGTGTTGACAGAAGATATTCAGAAGCTTACTGGTCTTGGAGCAGTTCCTGTTATTGCCGTTGCTGGACATGACACAGGAAGTGCTGTTGCTGCTGTTCCTGCAACTTCTGAGAACTTTGCTTATCTGAGCAGTGGAACGTGGAGTCTTATGGGGGTGGAACTTCTTGATCCAGTCGTAAGCGAAGAGACTTACGCCATGAACTTTACTAACGAAGGTGGCGTGAACGGAAGCATACGTTTCCTGAAGAACATCTGCGGAATGTGGCTCTTGGAGAGTTGTCGTAGAGAATGGGACGAATCTGTTCCTCGCGACCATCAGGCTCTCATAGCAGCAGCAAAGGAGGTGGAACCTTTCCGCAGCATAATCTATCCAGACGATGAGATGTTTGCAAATCCAGCAAGCATGCTCGTTGCTATAAAGGAATATTGTGAGAAGACAAGTCAGCCTGTACCAGAAACCTACGGACAAATCTGCCGCTGCATCTTCGACTCTCTTGCTCTTCGCTACAAGGAAGTTTTTGAATATCTGCGTAAGATGAGTCCGGTTTCTCTTGACACGCTTCACATCATCGGCGGCGGTTCGCTCAATCAGTATCTCAACCAGATTACGGCTGATGCTTGCGGCGTAGAGGTTCTGGCAGGTCCTCAGGAGTGTACAGCTCTTGGAAACATCATGGTTCAAGCAATTGCCTCTGGCGATGTTGACGGTCTTCTCGGTATGCGTAAGGTTATCTCTAACAGCGTTACTCCAAAGGCTTTCCATCCACAGCCATCAGAGGCTTGGGAGAAGGCTTACGAAAAGTATAAGGAGATTATTGCGCAATAATCCAGTAGCCTCGAATTACCGAAATCTCGAGTTATCGATTACGAATAGACAACCAAAAATAATAATCAAAACTAACCCAATAAATATGAAAGCAGAACTTATATCTCAGGCTTACGCTACCGCAAAGGAGCGTTATGCTGCTCTTGGCATCGACACAGAAGCTGTTCTTGATGCTCTCTCTAAGATTGAAATCTCTATGCACTGCTGGCAGACTGACGACGTTGTCGGTTTTGAGCCAAAGGCAGGTGCTCTCTCTGGCGGTATTCAGACTACAGGTAACTATCCTGGTCGTGCACGTAATATTGACGAGGTTCGCGCTGACCTCGAGAAGGTGAAGAGTCTTCTCCCTGGTAAGCAGCGTATCAACCTCCATGAAATCTATGGCGACTTCGGTTCGCAGTTCGTTGACCGCGATCAGGTTGGCATTGAACACTTCAAGTCTTGGATGGACTGGGCTGACGAGCAGAAGGTTAACCTCGACTTCAATTCTTCTTCATTCTCTCACCCAAAGAGTGGCAACCACTCTCTCTCATCTACAGACGAAGGCATCCGCCAGTTCTGGATTGAGCACACAAAACGCTGCCGTCACATTGCAAACGAGTTCGGTAAACATCAAGGCTCTCCTTGCTACATGAACCTCTGGATTCACGATGGAAGCAAGGATGTCACAGTAAACCGCATGAAGTATCGTGAGCTTTTCGCAGACTCTCTTGACCAGATCTTCGCCATCGACGAGCCAATGATGCGCACAGGTCTTGAGTCAAAGGTGTTCGGTATTGGTCTTGAGAGCTATACGGTAGGTTCTAACGAGTTCTGCATGGGTTATGCTACTAAGCACCAGCAGTATCTCACAATAGACACTGGTCACTATCACCCAACAGAGGTTGCAGCAGACAAAGTTTCTTCTGCACTTCTCTTCGTGCCAGGTCTTATCCTCCACGTTACTCGCCCTATCCGTTGGGACTCTGACCATGTTACTCTAATGGACGACGCTACAACAGAGCTCTTCCAAGAACTCGTTCGTTGCGAGGCTCTTGACCGCACTGCAATCGGTCTTGACTACTTTGACGCTTCTATCAACCGTATCGGTGCATACGTTATTGGTACTCGTGCAGCTCAGCGCTCACTCCTTCGCGCTCTCCTCGAACCACTTGCACAGCTCCGTCAGTATGAGGCAGAAGGCAAGTTCTTCCAGCGTCTCGCTCTCCTTGAAGAAGCTAAGTCACTCCCTTGGCAGGCTGTTTACGACGAGTTCTGCGTACGCAACAATGTGCCAGTAGGCGAAGACTACATCGCTGACATTGAGAAGTACGAGGCTGACGTGCTCTCTAAGCGTTAATCCTATATTCAAGTTTTAAACTTGAGTCTAATTGGTAATGGTTAATGGCACCAAGTGAAAGATGCCATTAGCCATTTGCCTCATTGCTTGCAACGAACAATTATTCCATCATGAAACAAATATTCCTTACTTTTTCATTGATAATCGTTACGCTATCACTTTGTTTAGAGAGTGTAGCAAAGTCGCCAAAATACATCTTTTACTTCATTTCTGATGGTACTGGCCTGAACATTGTTCAGGCTGCAGAACATTATCGTGCTGATGTAAAAGGTTATACTAAGACAGGTCTCGGTGGTGAGATTTGCACTCAGGCTAACGAGCCTTTCCTTTTCTCGCAGTTCCCAGTTGTCAGCATGGCAACAACTTATTGTGCAAATTCTCGCGTCACTGACTCCGCTGCTTCCGGAACAGCTCTTGCTACCGGTCATAAGACAAACAGTGGCTATCTTGGCGTACTCCCAGACAAGACAACTCCCGTTTATGCCATAACAAAGGTTGCCAAGGAAAAAGGTATGGCTGTCGGTGTGGCTACAAGTGTCACCATAAACCACGCAACTCCAGCAGCATTTTTCGCTCACTGGGCAAACCGTAGCGATTATCATATTATAGGTCATCAACTCGTTGACTGTGACTACGTTGACTTCTTCGGCGGCGGTGCCATTGGTAACCATAAAGACGAGAAATGCAAGGAATGTGGAGGGGAACTTTATGACCTCGCTGAGCAGAAGGGATATGCTGTTTGCCGTGGCATAGCAGAATATGACAAGCAGGCTAAAAAAGCAAAGAAGATGATTCTCATCCAGAACACTGAGTTTGGCGAGAATATCAATTATGCTATGGACCGCAAGCCTGGCGAACTTACCATTGAGCAAGTTCTTGAGAAGGAAATTGACTTCCTCATGAAGAACGACAAAGGAAAGGGATTCTTCCTCATGAACGAGATTGGTGGACGTGTAGATTGGGCAAACCATTCTGATGACGCCGGTGGTGCTTTTGCCGAACTTGAGGCCGTAAATCGCTGCGTACAAATAGCTTACGAGTTCTACAAGAAGCATCCTAATGAGACACTTATCGTCATGACTGCTGACCATGACACTGGCGGTCCTAACCTTGGTATCGGCAAGTATGAGATGAATCTCAAAGCTCTTCAAAGCCAAAAGATTACTAAGGACTCCTACACAGACTATCTCGCAAAGCTTCGCAAGGACAATAACAACATTGTTTCTTGGGAACAGATTGAGCAGAGTCTCAAGGAGTTTTGGGGATTAGGCTCAGTACACAAGCTCACCATGAAGCAGAAGGCTGAGCTAATGACCGTCTATGAGGAAACTTTCGGTGAAGGAAGCAAGCTGCAGCTTGAGAGATCGCTCTACAAGAGCAACGAGAGACTTTCTACGGTAGCATGCAAGATGCTTGCTGACATTGCCCAGATTGGTTATGCACACGGCTCACACACAGCTGATTACGTTCCTGTTTACGCAATCGGTGCTGGAGCTGATGAGTTCAAGGGTATGAATGACAACGCTGAGATTCCGCAGAAGATAGCAAAGCTTATTGGAACTGAGTTGAAATAACAAGTACTATATTTATTAACGTATAAGGTTGCCTAACCTTTTGCTATGATAACCCTTATTTACAGAATTTATCAAATTGTCTTCGCAATTCCAGTATTTTTCCTCTGGACGTTGTTCATCTGTGCGATCATCATTATAGGAACACTCTGTGGTGGCGGCAAGTTCTTTGGCTATTATCCTGGCAAATATTGGGGACGGTTTGTTATCCGTATGCTTTTCCTTCCTGTGAAGGTTGAAGGCAGGGAGAAACTCAAGAAAGGACAGTCGTACGTCTTCTTGGCAAATCATCAAGGTGTTTTTGACATTCTGCTCATTTACGGATTCCTAGGTTACGACATTCGCTGGATGATGAAGTATCAGCTTGGCGAGATTCCTGTCTTTGGCATGGCATGCAAGAAGATGAGAAACATCATGGTTGATAATCGTTCTGTGGCAAAAGTAAAGAAATGCTATCGTGAAGCTCGCGAGATTCTTAAAGGTGGTACCTCTGTGGTTGTTTTTCCTGAGGCAGCTCGCACATGGGATGGTAAAATGCGTCCGTTCAAGAAAGGTGCTTTCATGTTGGCAGACGAACTTCAGTTGCCAGTTGTTCCCATGACGATAAACGGTTCTTTCAATGTAAAACCGCGTTCAAAAGACATTTATTTCTGCTTCTGGAGTCCGCTCAAATTGACTATTCACAAGCCGATTGAACCGATGGGACAGGGTAGCGAAAATATCAAACAGCTCATGAAACTTAGTTACGATGAAATAGAAAAAGATTTGGTGATTTGATGATAGTCAACACTGGGAATGTTAATTATTGGTTTATTCATCGTAACAGTATAAATGTTCGTATCTTTGTAGCCGAAAAGTTTGCCGATATGGCTCAGTTGGTAGAGCAACGCATTCGTAATGCGTGGGTCACGGGTTCGAGTCCCGTTATCGGCTCATAACTAGAAAAGGAAGAAGGCATGCCTTCTTCCTTTTTAGTATATATAATATGTGGAATATTTCCCTTGAGGCAAACGAGTCGTTTCCCTTGGAAGAAATAAATCCTTGGGAGATGTAGTGTTTCTCCAAGGGAATTTTCTATTTTATACAGGACAGTAGATAAGATATTTTTCCTTGAACCACTCCTCATCTGGGAAGAATGAGGTGAGTTCTGTCTTCTCAACGATGTTGCGGAAAGGCTTCAACTCCTCGTCAAGATTTCCGCCCTTAAGCACGATGACACCATTAGGGTAGGCGTTCTTCTGCTCCTTCTTGTCAATGTTCTTGCGAACAATCTTCATGAGATCGGGCATTGGCATTACGGCACGTGAGACAACGAACTCATACTTGCCCTTCTCTTCTTCGCCACGACGCTGTACGGCAGTAACATTCTTCAATCCGCAAGCAGCGATAACCTCGTTGCATACGCGAATCTTCTTGCCTGTGCCATCGATGAGCGTGAACTTACATTCTGGGAACATGATAGCCAAAGGAATGCCAGGGAAACCGCCACCAGTACCGAAGTCGAGAATCTTCGTGCCCGGACGGAAGGTGATGGCTTTCGCAATGGCGAGGGAATGCAGTACGTGGTGGAGGTAGAGATTGTCAATATCCTTGCGGGAAATGACGTTTATCTTTGCGTTCCAGTCACGGTAGAGAGCATCAAGCTGAGCGAACTGCTCGCGCTGCTGAGGGGTTAGGTTAGGGAAGTTCTTGTTTATCATATACGATGAGAACCCGAAGCTGACGCTTCGGGCACAGTGGCTAATATTAGCAAGGGATTTTCAACTCCCTCCCTACTGGGGAGGGTAGGGGTGGGGCTTCTACATTACTGCTGCCATTTGCTCAGCAACTTTCTTTGCTGCCTCGCCTGCCTTCTCAGCGAAGTCTTCGCCGTTGGAAGCGTAGATGATGCCGCGAGAAGAGTTTACGAGGAGACCGCAGTCTTCAATCCAACCGTACTTGCAAACTTCCTCGAGCGAACCGCCCTGAGCACCAACGCCAGGAACGAGGAGGAATGAGTTTGGAGCAACGGCACGAATGTCCTTGAACATCTCACCGCGAGTAGCACCAACAACGTACATCATGTTCTCGTCATTTCCCCACTCCTGTGAGCGCTTGATAACCTTCTCGAAGAGACGTTCGCCGTCCTTGTCCTCTGTGAGCTGGAAGTCGAAAGAGCCTTTGTTAGAAGTGAGGGCGAGAAGGATTACCCAGTGGCCTTCGCTGATGAATGGAGTTACTGAGTCTTCACCCATATAAGGTGCGATAGTGAGGGCATCAACATTATACTCCTCGAAGAATGTCTTTGCGTACATCTTTGAAGTGTTGCCGATGTCACCACGCTTTGCGTCAGCGATGATGAAGTGGTTTGGATAGTTCTCCTGAAGGTACTTCACTGTCTTCTCAAAAGACATGAGACCTTTCACGCCGTAAGCCTCAT
>JAZLKJ010000060.1:0-38649 GCA_045597565.1 Prevotella sp.
CTCAACAAACTTCTTGAGGACCTGCTTTGCCTTGCCGCTTTCAATAGATTCCTTAGCCATAGCGAGAGCCTCTTCAAGCGATTTAGACTGGTCAACGACCGAGATTGCGAGGGCTGAGTTCATCATTACCACATTCTTCTGCGACTCAGTAGCGCAATTGTCGAGGACATTGTCGAAGATCTTCATAGCCTCTTCCTGAGTCTTTCCACCATAGAGGTCTTCCTCCTTTGTGAATGGAAGTCCGAAGTTTGACGCGTTATAGATCTGCTCTACTTTGTTTGTTGACACCTTGAAATCGCCAGTAAGTGAAATTTCATCGTAGCCATCAATAGAGTTTACGATACCGAAATCAAGACCAAGACGACGACAAACATTAGTGTAAAGACGGAGTTGATCGAGGTTTGCAACACCAAGAACCTGACAGTCTGGCTGCGACGGGTTTACCATAGGACCAAGAAGGTTGAAGAGCGTTGGGAATGCAATCTGCTTACGGATAGGCGCAACGAACTTCATTGCCTTAGCGAACAATGGCGCATGGAGATAAACGAAGCCTGATTCCTCAATGGAACGATTGAGCTTGTCAAGATCGTTAGTGAACTCTACGCCATGCATACGGATGACATCCGACGCACCAGAAGTGGAAGTTGCAGCAACATTACCGTGCTTTGCGACCTTATAGCCAGCACCTGCAACCACGAAACAAGAGCAAGTGGAGATGTTGAAAGTATTCTTCTGGTCGCCACCAGTACCCACGATATCTACGTAGCGATCGGCATCGAGAAGGGCAGGAACGCCTGTCTCAAGGATGCCATCGCGAAAACCGATGAGTTCGTCAACTGTAACGCCGCGCATCTGCAGCATGGCAAGCATAGCAGCAATCTGAACGTCGTTGTACTTCTGCTCGTAGATGTTCACGAGGATGTCTTTTGTCTCTTCACGGCGGAGAGGTTCTCCGGCGAGCACTTTGTCAAGATATTGTTTCATAGTTTTTGTATTGAAAAAAGGGTCTGTCGCGATAAGCAACAGACCCTTTTCTTTATTCCTTTATTTAATTATACTAGGCATAGGGGGAAGCTTCTCACGACTTTTTCAATCCTGAGCTACGCCACCACCATGCAATATAATTAGAAGTTTTCATATCAAAATGTTATAAAATCGGGGCTTTTGGTTGCTTTTTGTAAGCATCTGCCTTGCCTAAACACGCTGCAAAGGTATAAATCTTTTGCGAACTTGCAAATATTTTTTGCGTTTTTTTTCAAAAAAGTAAAATATTCTTTGCATAGATTCGTTTTATTAACACAGGCGATTTGATTCCCGCCACAATTAATAACATAAACCAAAACCATTTGCCTATGCCAAATTCTACTCCTTTGACAAACCAAAACCCATCAGAAAGTACTTTGACGTTCCTTCGGGAATTTGCTCATTCGTTCCGTCTGATAAAGACAGATAACAGGAGCATTGCTTATAGCTTGAACTAAAGAGTGTGAGGACGATCTAGGTGCATTTTATTGACATTATTAGTGCCAATATAGTGTAAATCTGATGCGAAAATGCGGAAAATTTAGCCCAAAGTGTAAATTTTTCGCATTTTTTTATTGTATTTCATAATTAATTAAATAACTTTGCAGTTAAGATTACACAAGAAATATCATAAAAAACATGGTGGAGACACTCAACAGTTCCCTACCGGAAAATGCATAACTAAAACAAACTATATGGAAAAATTACAGAATCACTCAGGAAATAGCCTGAAGGCAACTTCCATTGCTCTTGGTTTGGCGCTTTCGCTTGCTGCTCCAAATGCTGCTTTCGCGGCAGTAGAGACTGACGCGGTACAAGCAGTACAGCAACAGAGCCAGATAAAGGGACAGGTGGTAGATGAGAACGGTGATCCACTTATCGGTGTGACCGTTCAGGTAAAGGGCTCTCAAGGCGGTGCCATCACCGACTTTGACGGCAACTATTCCATCAAGGCTGCTCCTAACGACATGCTCACATTCTCATACGTTGGCTATGTAACGCAAACTGTGAGGGCATCACAGGCATCTAAGATAGAGATGGTGCCAGACGCTGTTGGTCTTGAGGATGTTGTGGTTATCGGCTTCGGTACTGTCAAGAAACGTGACCTTACGGGTTCTGTAGCTCAGGTGAAGTCTGACGTTATCCTCCAGACTCCAACATCAGACGTGAAGTCTGCACTCCAAGGTCGTATCTCAGGTCTTGATGTCAGTGGCGGCGAGATGCGTATCCGCGGTAACCGTTCTATAAACGGCGCTAACGATCCGCTCGTAATCATTGACGGTGTTCAGGGCGGTTCGCTCAGCGACCTTAACCCTCAGGATATTGAGAGCATCGATGTGTTGAAAGATGCCTCTTCTACAGCTATCTATGGTTCGCAGGGTGCCAACGGTGTAATCATCGTTACTACTAAGACTGCGGAAAAGGGAAAGATAAATGTTTCATACGACGGCTATGTGACAGGCGCTTTCCGTCCTGATCGTGCCGACTATCGTTCACCAGAAGATTATTACAACACTCGCAAGCTCGCAGCACAGAATGCTGGTTCATGGATGAGTGCAAGCGATGACGAGAAACTCTTCTCTTCACAGGCAGCTTACGATGCTTACAAGGCAGGCGCATGGACAAACTGGGAAGACGAACTCCAGAAGTCAACTACTTGGAGCACAAAGCACACTGTAACTCTCTCTGGTGGTACAGACAAGACTTCTGCACGCTTCTCTCTCGGCTATGCCAACGACGGCAGCAAGTGGATTAAGGCAGGTGGTACAGACAAATATACTCTCCGCGCAAACATTGACCATAAGCTCTACGACTGGATTTCAGCAGGCGTTTCATTCCAGCTCACTCACGGCCGTTCAAGCAGTTCTCCATACGAGAAGGCTGCTACTACTGGTCTTGAACTCGGCTCTCCTTACGGCGTATGGGATGCAGAGGCACGAACATATAACATTGGAAATGAGATGGTTGAGCGTCCGTTGTCAGACTCTGAGTATGTCAACCCACTCATGGACGACTACCTCACTCGCAAGTACAATGCAGAGAGCTACTATACAAACACAGTGGCAAATGCCTTTGTCGATATCCATCCTATTGACGGACTTACTCTCCGCTCACAGGTGAATGCACACCTCACAAACTCTTCAAGCGGCAACTATCTTGACGGTAGTGCAGCGTACATCCTTCAGGATAAGGGTGTTGCAGACCGCAACAAGGCTACTATGACAAAGGCTTCAGGCACTTATATCGAGTGGAACAACATCCTCACTTACAACTTCAAGTTCCTTCCTGAAGATCATCACCTTGGCGCAACATTGCTTACTACTTACGGTAAGTCTATCCACGACAATCTGACTGCTGTTTCATTGGGACAGACACTTCCAGGAAACCTCTGGTGGAACCTTGCAAGTAACGATGGCGGTGCCAATGCACAGACACACTCAAGTGGTTACACTCAGTCGCAGAACTTCTCTTACGCAGGTCGTCTCTCTTACGACTGGAAGAGCCGCTATCTGTTTACGGCTACTCTCCGTCGTGACGGTGCTTCACGTCTCGCTGAAGGACACAAGTGGGATTGGTTCCCTTCGGCAGCATTCGCATGGCGTGTATCAGACGAACCTTTCATGGCAAAGACAAAGTCATGGCTTGATGACCTCAAACTCCGTGCTACTTACGGTGTGACAGGTAATGCCGGTATCGGTGTCTATGGTACAAAGTCAGGCATCACTTTCGCTAACTGGAGCTTTGGCTTCCAGGACACTGCTGCAAACCGCTATATTCTTGGTAAGTTGCCAAGTGGCGCAAGTCTCTATGTGCTCGGTAACCCTGATACAAAGTGGGAGAAGTCAACAACATTCGACCTTGGTTTTGACGCAACATTCCTCAACAGTCGCCTCACAGTGACCTTCGACTGGTATCGCACTAATACTAATGACGTAATCCTTCTCCGTCAGCTCCCTACTTCATCTGGTAACGACGGTAAGTATGCTACATATACTAATATAGGTAACACTCGCAACACCGGTGTTGAGTTCACTATCAACTCTCGCAACATCGTTCAGAAGAATTTTGAGTGGAGATCTACTCTTACATTCTCTGCCAATAAGGAAGAAATCGTAGACCTCGTGGATGGCACAGACATTCAGATTGGTACAAACAAGGAAGACGGTACGCTCATGATTGGTCATCCTATCAAGTCGTTCAAGACTTTCATTTACGAAGGTATCTGGAAGACTTCTGAGGCTGCAGAGGCATCACAGCTCTTCAAGGATGAAGCAAAGACAAATGCTTTCGAACCTGGCGAGATTAAGGTGAAAGATATTGACGGCGACGGCATCATCGACCAGAATAAGGATATTGACTACGTTGGTTCTACTTCACCGAAGTGGTTTGCTGGTTTCAACAACGACTTCCGCCTTTATAACTTTGACTTCAACTTCTATCTCTATGCTCGTTGGGGACAGTGGGCAGAAAGTAAGATTGGCAACTACAACCCTTCTACAGGCAACATGTACACTAACTACGACTACTGGGTAGAGGGTACCAACGAGGACGGTTTCCTCCCCGCACTCTACAAGGATCGCAAGCTCTTTGATTACGTAGGCTACCAGTCTCTCCAGTATTGTGACAACTCATTCATTAAGCTCAAGCGCGTTAGCGTAGGCTATACTCTGCCTCAGAGCATTACTAAGAAATGGGGTGTAAGTCGCATCCGCGTATATGGTACTGTCAACGATCCTCTCTACTTTGTAAAGAGTGACTGGCAGAAGCACTTCGATCCAGAAGGAAATCAGCGCAGTGTGACATTCGGTCTTAATGTAAACTTCTAAAAAGTCTCATCCATAAATATAATAAATCATGAAACTATCAAAATATTTTGCAGGTGCGCTTCTCATCGGAGCAACAGCTCTTTCTGTAACTTCGTGCGACCTTGACGAGTATAACCCATCGGGTGAGACTGCTGACGAGGTATTCGTAACCGAAACCGGTATGGAGAACCTTGTTAACCAGATGTATTATAACTTCCGTTGGAAATATTACGGACGTGAGGATCCTGTTCTTTACATGGAAGGATCGGCAGACATATGGCAAAACCTCGCTTCCAACTACGAATATGGCAAGCAGCTAACACGCTGCATCGACCTTCAGGGCGACCGCGGTCAGTTTGCTAATGTATGGAACCGTGTTTATGATAACATTAATGATGCAAACGCAATCATTAACCGTATCAAGGACTGCACAGGAATCAATGAGGCTCAGCGTCAGGACTTTGAAGGCGAGGCTCGTTTCATGCGAGCATATTGCTATTGGTGGCTCGTCGAGTTCTTCGGAGATATTGAGCTCCGTAAACAGGAGACGGGTCAGCCTACTTTCTCTGCAGAGCGTACAAATCGTGAGAAGATTTATGACGAAGTTATCATTCCTGATGCTAGTGCAGCCGCCGCTCTTCTTCCTATAAATGAATATAAAGGTCATAAGGGACGCTCTACAAGGAAGGCTGCCATGGCACTCCTTGCTCGTGTACTCCTGACTCGTGCACAATATGAGGTAGAAGGTAGCGAGGAGCAGAACAAGTTCTTTGAAGATGCCCTCGCAGTTGCCAGTGACATCATGAACTCAAAGGAAGCACTCGGCATCCAACTCTACAAGACATACGACGAAATCTGGCAGGCAAAGAACAACAAGAACAACACAGAGTTCCTCTGGGTAACTTCTTTCTCTTCTGACGCTGCTCTCGATGCTGACTCAAAGCCAAACCGCCTTTATCGCTACTTCTCTCCACGCCTCAACGGTAACGCTGGTGTTACCACTTCAAGCTGGGAATATCCAAGCGAGGGTGGTATGGTACAGCCAACTTACTACTTTATGAAGTTGTGGCAGGACTGGGACGCTCGCTATGACGCAATCTTTCAGGAGGAGTTCCCTGCACAGAAGGACTTCACTTGGAACCTTGCAGCTGCTCTCCGCTTCAACGGCAATACATTCGGTCTCGTTAGTAAGAAGGCAAAGAAGGACGAGACTATTATGTACTTCACAAAGAACGAACTCTCTCAGGAGGACAAAGAAGCAAAGGCTGCTGCTGGTATCGCAAGCGTCGGTCTCAACGATATTTTTGATATCTCAAAGAAGACTCCTTATGGCGGTGCTCCTCTCTTCAATATCAAGGACGAGGCAGTTGTTAAGGCAGGCCATACAGAATACATGGCAACAGCATTCCCTCGCTTCAGAAAATATCGCATCTGGGACGGTACAGAGAATGGTGTAAAGCTTCTTGCAGACCCAGCAGGTCAGTTTGGTTTTGCTGATGTTCCTGTTATGCGCTATGCAGAGGTTCCGCTCATCGCAGCAGAATGTCTCATCAAGCTCGGCAAACAAAAGGAGGCGGCAGAACTCATCAACCGCGAAATCCGCAACGAGCGTGTTGTTAAGCCTGGTCATGACATCAATGAGGCTAAGGTGTCAGCAAGCGACATGACTATGGAATGGATCATGGAAGAACGTGCTCGCGAGCTTTGCGGCGAGTGGCTCCGTTGGTTCGATGTTAAGCGTGTCTATGCAAAGTTCGACAAGAACTCTACTGCCAAGGGTCGTGGCTACGCTGCTGACGGCATGTTCTCTAAGATAATCGTAGGTCGTAATCCAAGTATGATCAACGACGACATCCTTCAGGAGTATCACGCTCAGCGTCCAATTCCTAACACATATCTCGACAAGCTCCAGAATGCAGAGGAGTTTGGTCAGAATGCTGGCTATAACTCTTACGAGCGCAAGTAACTTCTCTTTTTCCCGCAGATTCAACCAATCGTTGAGTCTGCGGGAAATAACCACAAATTGAACCATAATTAATTTTTCAAACTCCTTAATTTTAAATTTATGAAAAAAATCTTTACTCTTATCGCTACTGCTTTGGTAGTTCTTGGAGCAAATGCTCAGACAACTCATCAGGAGTGGTCAGCTGCTCAGCTCCCTTCTGCTCAGTTCGCAACAATAGCAGAGGCTCAGGCAGCAGGTTACGAAACTTTCTGGGACACAGACGGTGCTGTGAAGTATCTCGGTACTCAAGCTAACACTAAGCTCATCGAAATGCCAGCAGACTCTACTGGTATCTCTGTAATCCTTGAGAAACCTTCTTACGTTTCTGTAGGTAACGGCAAGTACTCAGGTGCTTCTTACCCTTACAAGCTCATCATGGGTATGAACAACTCTACTCGCGACGGTCTCGACGCATCACTCTTCGACACTTCAGTAGAAGAACTCGGCTACAACGTACTTGAGGCTACAAACTATCTCCGCAAGGCTGCTGACTCAGACAATGGTGTTGCTGTTTACGATGCAGTTCTCACTATTGAGGTTGGTAAGAACGCTCAGCAAGGTCGCCTCACTCTCGAGCACAACCGCGGTGGTAACAACTACGGTTTCTACGTAATAGACGCTACAAAGCAGAAGCACGCTCTCTTCGCTGCTCCACGTTGTCCAGACGACGCTATCAAGACTCACGTTTCTACAGTAAACCTCTACCCAGGTCGTCGTTACTATGTTCTCGCTTCTGACAAGGGTTCTGTAGAGCTTTACAAAGTTGCTTGGGACAATGTTTCTTCTGACTCTTACGAGGTTACTGTTCCTGAAAACTGCACTCAGTCATGGACAGCTGCTAAGCTCCCTTCTGCTCAGTTCGCTACTGTCGCTGAGGCACAGGCTGCAGGTTATGAGACTTTCTGGGACACAGACGGTGCTGTTAAGTATCTTGGTACTCCTGCAAACACTAAGCTTATCGAAATGCCAGAAGGTCAGAACGGTATCTCTGTAACTCTTGAGAAACCTTCTTACGTTTCTGTAGGCAACGGCAAGTACTCAGGTGCTGCTTACCCTTACAAGCTCATCATGGGTATGAACAACTCTACTCGCGACGGTCTTGATCCAACACTCTTCGATACTTCAGTAGAAGAACTCGGCTACAACGTACTTGAGGCTACAAACTATCTCCGCAAGGCTGCTGACTCAGACAATGGTGTTGCTGTTTACGATGCAGTTCTCACTATTGAGGTTGGTGCTAACGCAGAGCAGGGCCAGCTTATCCTTGAGCACAACCGTGGCGGTAACAACTACGGCTTCTACGTAATAGACCCTACAAAGCAGAAGCACGCTCTCTTCGCTGCTCCACGTTGTCCAGACGACGCTATCAAGACTCACACTTCTATCGTGAACGTTTATCCAGGTCGTCGTTACTATGTTCTCGCTTCTGACAAGGGTTCTGTAGAGCTCTACGGTGTACACTTCAACGCAGTTTCTTCAGAAGCTTACATCGCTTCATTGGGCGAATCATCTGACGCTATCCAGGCTGTTACAGTTACAAAGAAGACTGTAAAGGAAGGCATCTTCAACCTCGCAGGTCAGAAGGTTGGTGCTGACTATAAGGGCATCGTTGTTAAGAATGGTGTGAAGATGATTGTGAAGTAAAAACAATTACATAATGTCTATTATGGGGATTTTTTGACTTTTAAAGTTGAAAAATCCCCATTTCTTTCTCAATTAAATCAAAATTGTGTAACTTTGCCCACAATAAACGATATGGGGTGGCTCGGAAGTTTCTTTGCCCTACATTATTCTAACCTAAGGAAGATGAAAAAGATTATAGCTTGTTTTTGCATAATGGCAATTGGTCTGATGATGGGCAACAATGTTTCTGCCCAGACATTGAAGGCTGACGGCACAAACGACCCTGAGTGTGTTGTGGAGCAGTTCTCCGACTGGAGCGGCTACAACAAGATCATTGACATAAACTTTTCCGACCAGAAGACGTGGAAGAACACTTGGCAGGGAGAGACCGCAAGAGACTGTCCTGCCATAGACCTTACAAGTGAGAAAAGAGGTGGTTATGTGAATGCTGTAATAGATGTGCCGACCTCCCCTAACCCCTCTACAGGAGGGGGAGTGAGATACCCGGTAATGTTTTATAACGCTACATTCTTCCCAAAGGGCACAACAGCTGCCTTTGCCCGCCAGTTCATGCTCGGCGAAGACCCAGCAGGCAAGAACAAAGGTTTCCCGAACGACTGGACTATGAACGGTCATAAGGTGATGCTTGAGGAGAATGTTGTTAAGGACGCGAAAGGTTATCCTGTCAGTGGTGAAGCAGGCTTCGTTCAACTTTGCCGTGATAAGGCTGAAGGTTCTACAGCTGCAAAGATGAAGGCTAACCTCGGCTGGATGGAGATAGACCATATACCGCATGTAGATAGAATTCAGTGGTCGTGGTCGAATACGTCTGCTGGTCGTGGTATAAAGTGCGACTATAAGATTGGGGATGGAAAATGGGAGCCTCTCTGCTGGATGGGTTCCGAAGGCATCGATGGTAAATATACAGCTTTTTCCGACCAAGGCTATTTCATAGAGAATGAGATAAACGCTGATGACGTTTCTTTCCGATGGTATGTGTGGGATGGTGAAAGGTGGATAACAGAAGGAGCACGCGTGCAAGACCCGGAGGGCAAGGTGTTTACTGCTACGACGAGAAACGTGTTGGACTGGTATCAGGCTCCTCGAATACATAAGATAAAGATTTACGGAACAGACATTACCGCCGAGCAGGCTGACTTTGCCCGCAACAACATGATAAATAATCCTGGCGCTCTCACAGACCTTTCTGTCTTTGACAGCGAGGATGAGGACGACCCTAACGCTCCTGATGCTGACGTTCCCGTGAAGTTCTACGTCGTGGCAAAGGACGGAACTGGCAATTTCACCGATGTGCAGTCGGCAGTGAATGCCGTGAAAGACGGCGAGAGAGGCATAATCTACATCCGCAAGGGTGAGTACAACGGACAGGTGTTCGTAGGCACGAAGGACAACAAGAAGAAATTCATCTCCTTCATTGGCGAAGATCGTGACGCAACAATCCTTTCATACAATGCGCACATGGGCGATGATGCCCCTGGTGTGACCTTCGACCAGACTGCTCCTCTGCTCGTCTATTGCGACCGTTTCCACGCAGAGAACCTTACGTTCAAGAACCTTTGGGGCAAGGGTGGTCAGGCACTTGCCGTCTATACAAACGGCGATGCCCACACATTCACCAACTGCTCTCTCATAGGCTATCAGGACACCTACAAGTCCAACTCAGGCTCTCGCGGCTATTTCAAGAACTGTCTTGTGGCCGGTGCCGTGGATTTCATTTACGACTCTGGTACTGAATGGTTTGAGGATTGCGAGATACGCAGCCTTGCTGGTGGCTATGTCCTCGCAGCAGGCAAGGCAGACAACACTTGGATGACGGCTCTTTATCCTAATCTCACGAAGCGAACGAACATTGGTCTTATCCTGAACAACTGTCAACTGACAGCCGCTTCCAGTGTGGCGAACAATAGTGTTTATCTCGGTCGTACGTGGGACAACAACGGCGGTATGATCGTGATGAACTCCATTCTCGGCAATCATGTCAAGGCTGAAGGATGGACAGGCATGGGCGATACCGACGTGAATAGCGTGACTTGTGCAGAATACAACAACAGATATGCTGACGGCTCTGCGCACGCATCTACTGCTGCTTGGGCTTACCAACTTTCGGAAAAAGAGGTTTCGGCTTATCTCAACCCTTCGTTCATCTTCAAGAAGGCTAAGAAGGATGTGTCGTTCAACTATGCGCATATCATAGCCGGTCATGCCGCACCAACGAACTTCGTTGCCGATTCTTCTATAGGCTCAGGACAGGTTCTGTTCAGATGGGATGCAGAGAATCCTGCTCCTGGATATATCGTCTATAAGAATGGCGTGTTCTCAGAGATTCTTACGAGTCCTGAGTTTACCGTTCCTGACGATGGCGCAAGCTATACCGTGGCAGCCGTTTCCAACCAAGGTGTTGTTTCCGATGCAGTTGCTTTCAAGGAGACCGTGAAGCTCACGGCTTTTCCTACTGCCATGGGATTCGGAAAATATGCTTCCGGCGGTAGAGGCGGTAAGGTTGTGGTGGTAACAAACCTTGAAGACGATGGAGATACTGGCAACGCGAGTGCTGGCGGTAATATCCCGGGCTCTTTGCGTTGGGCTTTGAAGCAATATCCTGACGAACCGCTGACGGTTGTGTTCAACGTGTCCGGGTGGATAAAGCTCCATGCTCCGCTGAAGATCAAGCGTAACAACCTGACCATTGCCGGACAGACTGCTCCGGGCGAAGGCATCACGCTTTATCCTCGCGGCTTCTCAATAAACGGTAGCAAGAATGTTATCATCCGCAACATTCGTTCACGTTGCTCTTCAAAGGGCTACAACGGTGAGGATGTCATCAAGGATGCTTCGCTCGTTGACCAGGCTTTCAATGCTGAGAACGCTGAGAATATCATCGTTGACCACTGTACTTTCGGATGGTCGGCAGAGGAAGTAGTCAACAATCAGACGTCACATTACCAGACATACTCTTACTGTATGGTGCATGAACCTCTCTATGATGCTGGTCACCACAAAGGTTCTGCCCGCGGTTTCGGTGCGCAGTGGGGCGGTTCGCAGACTACGATGCACCATAACCTCATGGCTCACTGCAACTCTCGCTCGCCACGTTTCCAGGGTGCTCGCGACACGGACTACATCGTTTACGACGAATGGGTGAACAACGTGAACTACAACTGGGGCGGCTGGGGAGCTTGCTATGGCGGCGAGAACAACCAGACAGGCCGCTACTCGGGTCATGAGATAAACTTCTGCAACAACTATTATCAACCGGGACCTGCCACAAAGGCTGCCGTTTCTGCTTCCAATGCGAAGTATATCCGTGCCACTGCCGGTTCAGCGGTGTCGAATTGGTTCCTCTCCGGCAATGTGTATAACGGCAATGCCACAGTCACCTCCGACAATTCTCAGGGCTTTGCCATCGACGGTTCTTCTGCGAACGTGAAGCTTATGAGCGAGTTCATCGTTCCTACAAACTTCTTCATCAACTACGAGTTTGATTGGACTGACTTCACGATGAAGGACGTGCTGCAGTCGGCTGCTGATGCGTTCAACGATGTTGTTGACAACGTGGGTTGTATCGTGCGCGATGGCATAGAAACCCGTATATGCAACGAGACGAAAAACGGTACGGCTTCTCACGGCGGCTCATATCGTAGTAATATGAGGAACAGCGGAATCATCGACGATCCTTCAGACCTTACGGACGAAATGACCGTAGAGGCGAATGGATATATCTCATACAAGTTTGAGAAAAAAGATAGTCGTCCGTCAGACTATGACAGTGATAACGATGGTATCGCTGACGAATGGGAACGCGCCCATGGTCTGACGGTTGGCGTTGACGATCATAATGCCGTCAATGAGCAGGGATATACCGCCCTTGAGGTGTTCTGCAATTCGTTGATGGGCGAGGTAATGGATGTAACATTCCATTTCAAAGACTCTTCAAGCTTGAAGTCATATTTCCTGAGTCATGGTCAGACGAAAGATGTGTATTACAATCTAGCCGGTCAGCGCGTTAGCAATGTTTATAAAGGCATCGTTATCAGGAACGGACGAAAGGCGATTGTTAAGTGAAAGTGAACAGTGAAAAGTGAAAATAAAATGAAAGTATATCTTATAACCCTCCTATTAATCTTGCTTCCTTTCGTTCTCGTGTTCATTCCGCATGAGAACGGACCGACGTTCTTCAATCGTGCGGCAGCGTTCATGGTGCCTTATTCCATTGCCCTCTTTCCATTATTAATATATACTATCTTCTCGCTGCTTGGCAAGTTTGTCGGCTTGTTCTCACATGCGGCTGGTAGTTATGCAGAGCTTTTCTCCATCGTTCTTGGTGTCACGGTGTTCGGCATCATGCTGATAGGACACTACTGGGGACCAAAGCACCTTACCGTGAAGGAGGTGACAATTGAGAGCGACAAGATTCCAGCTGACTTCGATGGCTATAAACTAGTGCAGTTCACAGACCTCCACCTCGCCTCCCATGCCTCACAGCCGGAGTTTGTTGAAGAACTCGTTCAGACCATCAACGCCCAGAACGCTGATGCCGTCTGCTTTACCGGCGACCTCGTCACTGGTGACCGCCGCGAACTCGTAGGCTCCGACCTCGGCTTTGACATGCACCATGACTATCGCAGTGTGCTCAGCAAACTGAAGGCAAAGAACGGTGTGTTCTCCGTACTCGGAAATCACGACTACCATAAATACACTGCCATCTCTGACCGCGAGAAGGTGGAGTGGATAGAGAAGTTCAAGCAGGACGAGCGCGACCTCGGTTGGAACTTATTGCTAAACGAACATGTTATCCTCCATCGTGGCAACGACAGCATCTGCCTTGCCGGTAGCGAGAATGACGGCGACGGAAAGCATTTTCCGCAGTATGGCAATCTGGATAAGACTTTCAAGGGTGTCGATAACGGCATGTGCAAGATTCTCCTCTCCCACGACCCGACGCATTGGGAGCGCAAGATTCTTCCCGAGACAAAGCAGCACGACGTTCTTCTGACTCTCTCCGGTCACACCCACGCCATGCAACTCAAGCTCTTCGGCTGGTCGCCAAGCACTTTCGTCTATAAGCAGAACGACGGCGTATATGAAAAAGACTCACATTATATCAATGTGAGCCATGGAGTGGGGGGTGCCGGTCTTCCGTTCCGCTTCGGCGCATGGCCTGAAATCTGCGTGATTACGCTGAAAAAGATTTAATTAATACTCCAAGTCCAGTCCGTCCATGATTCCCTTCTCAATGATTGGGAACATGAGGTCGTAGATGTCGCGGTTGTTCTTCTCGCACACATCAAAGCACTCCGCCATAAGGCGATTGCCTATAGCCGACTCCTCTGGAGTAAACTGATGGTCGCCATTCTCAAGGTTTACATAGTCCTCGAATTTGTCGTCCGGATGGATTGGCACATGCAGTTCGTTTACAAGATACTTGGCGAAAGCCACTACGTCGGCAATGCTGTTGATTTTTGATTCTTCTGTGTATTTCATAATCATCTTAATGTTTTTCGGGCTTTGTTTGCTACGGCAAAGTTACGCTTTTCCCACGCAAAAAAGTCATCTTAGGCGGCATTTGCTCAATAAATTCCGTTTATTATCATAAATAATGCTAATAAACAGCCGTTTTTTGATAATAATATGTAACTTTGCAGCCTACCTGACTATGCACAGAATGCTACGCACCATATTGATTGCCCTCTTCGCGCTGATGATTGTTCCACTCTCGGGAGCAGTCGTACCATGCTATGCGCAGAGCAATGACACGAAGAACAACAAGAACAGTGAGAAGAATCCAGAAGACCAGGGCATTAACCTGAATACACCAACCTTCGTGCCACTTGTGAAGGTAGGCGAGGCGAACATGGAAGGCGAGATGGTGCAGACAGTCGAACTCAACAAGCTATACATCTATCCTCCAAAGGTGTTCAAGAACGCCAAGGAGAGACAGAAGTGGGATCGCATGGTCTATAACGTGAAGAAGACACTGCCCATAGCCAAGGAGATTCGCGGCATTGTGAAGGAAACTTACGAGACTGTTTCGCAGATAAGCAACAAGAAGGAACGCGAGAAACACCTCAAGCAGGTGGAGAAAGATATCAAGGCGGACTACACTCCGCGAATGAAAAAGCTCTCGCTCCGTCAGGGAAAGATGCTCATCAAACTGGTTTATCGCGAGACAGATTCATCCGGCTACCATCTGCTCCAAGCATTCCTCGGTCCTGTGCGTGCTGGTTTCTATCAGGCGTTTGCCTGGACATTCGGCGCTTCGCTTGCAAAGAAATACGAGCCTGAGGGAGAAGACAAGGAGCTTGAAGCCATCGTCAGACAGATTGAGGCTGGACAGATTTAAGTGAAAATAACACAGAAACTAACATAACCAATGGAGAAATTAGATTCTATAGACATGAAGATATTGAGCATTCTCTCGAAGAATGCCCGTATGCCTTTCAAGGATGTTGCAGCTGAATGTGGCATTTCGCGCGCTGCTATCCACCAGAGAGTGCAGCGTCTTGTGGATGACAAGGTGATTCTCGGTTCATGCTTCAACATCAACCAGAAAGCCCTCGGCTACTCTACTTGCACATACGTAGGCCTCAATCTTGAGAAGGGAAATATGTACAAGGCTGTCGTTGAGGAACTTGAGAAGATTCCTGAGGTGGTGGAATGCCACTTCACAACAGGCCCTTACACCATGATGGTAAAGCTATATGCCCGTGACAACGAACAACTTATGGACCTTCTTAACAATCGTCTTCAGGGCATCCACGGCGTGCTTTCTACAGAAACACTCATTTGTCTTGAGCAGAGCATTCGTCGTGAACTGCCTATAAAAGACGAATAACATAATTACTTTTCACTTTCCCATGCAGCGACCAATTATTGGAATTACCGGCAACTATTCTGCCGCAGATGGACTCACTACACTTACGCAGGCATACTATCATTGTGTGGAACGCGCTGGAGGAGCACCTGTAGTACTGCCTCCTACCACGGACATTTCTATCCTTCAGGCGCAACTCAGCGGCGTTGATGGACTTCTCTTCACTGGCGGAGCTGACCTGAATCCGCTACTTTGGGGTGAAGAGCCTGTAGTGAAGCTGGGTGGCATAAATGCCGAGCGAGATCGTGCCGAGCTCCTTCTTGCCAAGATGGCTTATCAGCAGAATGTTCCTATGTTTGGCATCTGCCGCGGACTGCAGACCATCGTTGCTGCCCTCGGCGGAAAACTCATGCAGGACATCAGCGACAAGGCTACCGTTAAGCATTCACAGGATGCGGTGCGCAGCGAGGTTACCCACAGCGTAAAGTATTGGGGAGAGATGGTCAGCCCCGAAGCATCCTCTCTTCATTGTGCTCTAGCCACCGTTCCCGAAGGTTCATCTTCGGTAAAGCTCCTCGTCAATTCCTTCCACCATCAGGTGGCTGCCGAACCAGGTCCTAAGCTTAAGGTAACAGCCACTTCCCCTGACGGATTCATAGAGGCTGTTGAGAGCAGTGAGCATAAGCCTATCGTTTGCGTACAATGGCATCCGGAGAATCTCTATGACTCAGCTCCTGAGAGCAGTCAGCCGTTCTTCAAGTGGCTTGTCAGCGAGGCGCAGATCTTCGGCAAGGCAAAGAAACTCCACAGCCGGATAGTTACCCTCGACTCCCACTGCGACACACCGATGTTCTTCCACCTCGGCGTAAACCTCTCGCAGCGCGACCCTAACGTGCTCGTTGACTTCCAGAAGATGCAGGAAGGTATGCTCGATGTGAGCAACATGGTGTGCTATCTGCCGCAGCCTAACGAGGGCGATCCGTTCAGTAAGAAGATTCACTTCCCGATAGAGTCGCCAAAGCAGTATGTCGATTTCATCTTCGGCGGCATTGAGAAGCAGGTTGCCGATTCCAACGGCATGGCTGCCATTGCGCGTACAGTTTCTGACATAAAGGAGAACAAGCAGAAGGGCATCCGCTCCATCATGCTCGGCATAGAGAACGGCCATGCGCTTGAGGGCGACATCAATAATATAGAATATTTTGCCAATCGCGGCATTACTTATATCACGCTCTGCCATAATGGCGACAATGCAATCTGCGACAGTTGTCGAGGCAACCACACCTTCGGTGGACTCAGCGAGTTCGGCAAGCAGGTTGTTCGCAAGATGAACGAGCTTGATATCCTCATTGACCTCTCTCATGCTGGCGAGGAAACATTCTACGATGTTGTACGCGAGAGCAAGAAACCGATAGTATGCTCACACAGCAATTGCCGTGCTCTCTGCGACCATCCTCGCAATCTCACTGACGACCAGATGCGTCGTCTTGCTGAGAATGGTGGTGTCATGCAGATTACGATGTATCCGGGTTTCCTTCAGAAAGACGAGAATGCCAGCATCATTGATGTCCTCGCCCATCTGAAGCACGCCATTGACATCATGGGCATTGACCATGTGGGCATTGGCACCGACTTTGACGGCGACGGTGGAGTGCCTGGCCTCAGCGACGCATCGGACATGCTCAACCTCACCCGTCACCTTCTGCTGGAAGGTTATTCAGAAGAAGACATCGAAAAGATATGGGGTGGCAACTGGATGAAGTTGCTTAAGAAATAAGGAACTTGAAGCTGCTTAAGAAATAAGGAATGATATACAAACAAAAGAACCACTCCTTCTTCATCTCTTTCAGAAACTCCGGTGTGATAGGATAGCCCGATGCATCGCCCAGAACAGCATCCGTGTCGCAGTATGGGCACCAAGCCGTTCGTTTTCCGTCCACCTCTTCAACGAGAGCTACTTCGGATGGTGGGAATGTGCGTAGGCATGAGAAACAGCCACAGACGGTGGACTGGAGTATGCTCTCCTCATTCTTGAACGAAGCCTGGTGCGCACGCTTCAGGTATTGATATTCGGGAGTAAACGGACGGCAGATAATCTTCACAGCCTCCTCTGTGACGTGATGACCGTCAGGGATCCCGTAAAACCCACGTACATCCTCAACAAACACATCCTGATATCTGTCACCAAGCAGGTCATCCTCATCGGCAAAATAACCCGTAACAAGGAAGCGCTCCTCGTCGCTGAACTCCTTCAACTGCGGTTCAAAGGCAGCGTAAGTGGCTATCATCTCCTTTGATGGTGCTGGCAGCCCGTTGTGAGGACCGAGCTTGGGAAGTTCCAGCGATGGCGAGTAGCAAGGGTTTATCACTATGCGCTCTATGCTAGTTGTCAGCAATGTAAGGAAGCCACCGAGCGACGAACCCACCACAAGGTCTATTCCCTCCTGTTCTATCGTCTCGCGTATCTCTCGCAAGGCTACAGCACAGTCATCCTGCGTGTAGTCCATACCTATCACCTGCCACTCTTCCTGTGGCATATACTTGCGGAAGAGTCGGCAGCTGCTACCTTCTGGCGATCCGTTGTAGCCGTGTATGTAGAGGAGTTTCTTCATTTCGTTTATCTTTTGTATTATACAACGTTAATGATTATAAATGTTGCAGAGTTCTTGAGTTTGAGGCGATGAACTCATCCATTAGCTTAAAGATATGGTCAGGATTAATACGGATTATTCTGCCACTTGTTGAAAGCCTTGACCTGTATGGTTCTACCATTGTACACGATAGTATCCTCTTTATCAAATGTAATCAACAAAAGATTGTCGCAATGCAATTCCCCTGCGCATTCCACCAATGCGGAGAGTTCGCGTTTTAAAGTACGCTCATTGATTATGTCGTATGACACCTGTATGAGCTGCTCTACATGAACACCTTTGCGCGTGACGAAATCCACCTCCTTGTCATTACGTGAACGATAATAGAAAAGTGACTTCTCCTCGTCATAGCCTCGGCGACGCAGTTCCAGGAAGACATCGTTTTCAAGTAGGCGTCCGAGATTCTCGCTGAGATTGAATCCAGCACTCAGAACAAAGCCATTGTCCACTACATACACTTTTCTCGGTGCCTTAATCATGACCTTCAGTTTGTTGTTGTATCGTGGCAGATAATAGAACAAGTATGGCTCGTGCAGGTAGCCACAGAACTTCTTGACCGTATTCTCGCTATTCATGCCGAGATCTTGGCTTAGTGACAAGGTGGTAAACGGATTGCAGAAGTTGGAAAGTAGGTAGTTGGCAAGGTTGAACAGTTCCGTCACTTTGCGAATCCTATGACGCTGAGCCACATCCTTTGTGATGATAGATGTGAAGAGCGTTTGCAGATAGCTCCCCGTCATCTGGCGAGCCTGCAGTGTCTCTGGATAACCTCCCAATCGCAAATACTCCTCATAGATAATTCTTGCCTTTGCCTCCTGCTCCGGCTGAATATCCTGAGCTGTGATTCCTGAATAACTGAGTGTTTCAGACAAGCCGAACGGCAGCATCTCAATCTCCACATATCGGCCTGTGAGCACCGTTGCCATTTCGCTGCTCAACATCTTGGCATTACTACCCGTGACAATCAGATTGATGCCTCTGCGATAAAGTTTTGATACCCACAAATCCCAGCCTTCGAGGTTCTGTACCTCATCAAGCAACAGGTACTGATAGGACGGATAAACACTGTCAAGAGCCGACATCACAAGGTCTTCATTCCAAAGAGAAAGCAGCTTGGAATCATCAAAGTTAAGGTACGCAAAGCTATGTTCTCTCAGCATCATGAGCGCAAAGATGGACTTGCCAGCTCGCCGAGGTCCAGTGATCAACTTGATCTGTGGATTCTGCAGGAGAAGTGAAATGTCATAGCGTGATTGCCTGCTGATGTAGGGTAAAGATAGAAGCTGTTCGCATTCCTGACGCTGCTGTTTTATGGTCGTGAGCATAAGCTTTTGTAATATAAATGATGGTGCAAAAGTACACAATTATTCTCAATCCTGCAAGCATACTGCGGAAAAAAGCACAAAATATCCGCAGTACAGCATTAATAATGCATATTTTCCTTTTGCATCCCCCACCAAATCATACATCAAAAATTATAAATGTGACCATCTTTCAGAACGACAGCAAGTCCTTTATATAGTCAGCATCATCACGCGTGAAACCACGGGCAACGATTTCTCGTCCGCCTCTGGTTTCAATGATTATGTCTGCAAAGAGAATGTGCTTATCCACCTGAATGCTGGCAATGGCTCCAAAGCGAATCTGAGTCTCCTTACAGCCAATGAGTTTTGGTTTGCGGTGAATCACCACTTCTTCCTCATCGTCAATAATAATCTCGTCAGGAAATACTGCGTTGCCGTCGCCAGATACGCGGCTCGCTTCAAATTCGTAGGTCATATATTCTTATAGATAGAAATTATTTGCTTTACCATTAACAACGTCGCAATATCTAATGCAAACCTCCTCCAATAGCTTATGAATGTCGTTTACCGAGAATGGATTAGTAATGCTGTTCAGTGCATTGTTTTTGAACTGCCCGTACTGAAATTCAAACTTCATAATCTGGTCACCAGTTTTACTAAGAATAGGATTAACAAACTTCTTGGCAGTCTTTTTCGTCCCCCTTTTATTTTGGAAACGGATAAAAGGCTCATTTGAACATAAGTCTTTTGAATGAATACACATTACAGGGTAGTTACAATTACTTAATTTTTTACTGCCACCCCATGTAATTTGTAATTCAGGATCACTGGCAGTAAAAGCCGTAACTTTGAACCTTAGTTGATTCTTTTCTTTGAAGGCACAAACAAAATCGTCAAACGCCTTTATCCACACAAAAGCAGGAGAATCAGAATCAATGGTATCAGAACTAATCTGTTTGTATCTGCTGTTTATGTAATCAGCATAATCACTAACGATGGCATTATTACAATCGCTGACTAATTGCTTGTTATTACGGAAGAAAACTTTTATACTTTTCAAATCTATAATATTTAGTCCAACAGATGCCTTGCTTTTGGGGCTAAGTATTCTGTGATATTCTCCAGATGAAAAATCATAAATCCATCGTTTCTTCTTACTGTCGTATGTCAACTCTTCATCTGACTTTATTATGTGTCCCGTCTTGTAATAGACAACCAAGATTCTTTCTTCTTTCTTCAACCTCTCAACATACTTTTCTAGTTGTCCCCCATGCTCTTGGGAGTCAATTTTGTCTTCAATAATTACATAATAATCCCCATTTGCCTTTGTTGTCAATGTTAGCAGAACATCAATTTTATAACGTTGGCGTTCTACTTTTACCACCTGATAATCTGAGTTGAAAGGGGATTCACCATGAGAAGTTATCAAGAAGTCGATAAACTTCTTTGACAACTCTTGTAAATGAGTATTCGTGTCATTATTAACATTAGTACATAGCCAAGCTATGAAACCATCTTGCTCATGCTCAGTAGTTGATTCATTGAAAAATCTCATCATATTGATTTCATTCATAAAGTGGGCAAAAGTATACCATTAGAATAAAAGGAGTGTGCGTCAAATGTAACTGACGCACACTCTCATATTCCTTATTTTATATAGTTATCATTAAAAAATTCTATTAATACAATACCCTATAACTTGATACACGTCCATTGACGAGGTATATACGATAGTTGTTGAAATAGCAAACGCGGTCTTCAGATTTCACTGCATTGTTGTTCCTTACAAGAGTAATATCCCACGAAGAATCCGTGATCTGTTTGAAACGAATAGCATGCTCTGTATATTCAAAATAGTGGTTAACATATTTGGCATAAGCGTCAAGCTGTTTCAATGATATGCCCTTAGGCATCTTATTGGCCATCAGCATGTCGTAGTTTGCTTTTCCTACTGTGGCAATCATCTGATTGTAAGCTTGCTTCTTTGCCTGAATTGCCTGTTGACGTTCCTGTAAGAGCTTATTTTTCGATTCCATCATCTGATTCATTCCATTCGCTATCTTTTGGTCGATAGCCTCATCAATGGCTTTTTTCGTTTCAGCAGAATACGGTATGAATGATATATCTCTGTTTGTAAAAGTAAAGATTTGGGGGTCTACAAAATTCTCAATGGCGGTATTTATTCGTCCATTTTCGCTATAATAGTACTGATTATCCGTTAATGGCTTGCCCTGCAGACTTTTATTATAGATAAAGAATGTTCCTTCCGTATCACCTTTTACAAATGCCCAAAGATATTTTGGAAGATTTTCGTGAATCGAAGGTATTGGTTCAAAATCTCTATAAACTACTAAATAACTGTTATCATAGACAGCTTTAATCAAATACCATTCTGCATCTGCTAAATTGGTGGTAAACTTAAATGGCAGAGTTTCTGCAGATTTCTTACAAATTGCTTCCCATCTATCCCATCTCTCCACGAGATTAGCTATTTCCACTGCTGGCTTAGCTTTAAAAAGACATGACACGTCAAAAAAAGAGCGATTACAAAAATCTCCATTTGATCTTATATACATTTTATACTCTTTTTTAGAAGAATAAATAGTATATATTGCACCCAACCTTGAGTCATAATAAAAAACTGATTCCTCAGGGGTTAATTCGGGGAACATTTCAGGAGCTACACAAGCCAATGATTTTCCAGCTCCAGCAGATTTATTGAGGATTTTGAACATTTTGTCCTCACCTTTACTGTTCTTGTCTTCAAGAGTTGCAAAAGCCCACAAATAGCCATCGTCTTTATAGCCATCTTCTACTAAAAAATCTTCTTTTGCTTTCATTTCCACCTTATCGCCTATTGCATAGAGTAGCTTACCTCCTATAGATATGTAGAAATATTTTGCATCCGTACCAAAGGATTCTCCCTCAATAGAGGAAAACTCTATTGATTTTTTACCAAAGTTTGCAATGATCTCGTTTGATAGATGCTTACGAAAGTTATTTTTCATTTCCTGCGCTGCCATGGACAAGACATTCATGGAAAAAGATAGTGTAATAACACTATACAGAAACAACTTAATCTTTTTGTTCATGATATATTTTCTTTTTAGGTATAACTTTTTTATTAGCCGCTGCAAAAATAATTATATTTTACGATTTCTAATTGGTTCCAATTGGTTCTTTTTTTACATCATTAAAAAGGAACCAAACGGAACTAAAGGAAAAAGAATTTTTATTTATAATTTTGCGGAGGAAATCTAATGTCGTAAACGATAAGATACAAAGAGAAAGCCGAATCGCTAAAAAGGAGGTAGGCAATACAATTATCATTTTTAATCATGAACAAAATTCTAAGTTTCTTTATGGCGCTAATCGCTTTTGCAATGGTGTCATGTAACAATGATTCTGCTAAATTAGGAGTTGTAACTGTGGCAGAACCTTCAATCTTAGGAACAGGAGAACTTTCTTCTTGTTTCCAACTTGTAAGTGCTACTCCTTTGACATTGAGTGTAGAGGACGGAGATGTTTCTCGTCAGTTAAGTAGTCAGTTTATCTACGCCAAGACTTCTGTTACTGTAAAATGCGTGAAGAAATATAATGGTGAGTACAATTATTTAAGTTTGCTTCTTCTTGACGAAAATGGCTCACCCCTTTACGAGAGAAACAAGATGGACAGAGGAGATAAACACGTGATTGTTGATGACGATTTAAAGGAAATGAAAGTAGGCGAAGAGTGTTCATTTACTATCCAGGTTAGAATACGAGAAGACAGAAGCCTTTCTGAAGGTGTTGTCAACGACGAGGAAGTAAAGGAGGAAATCCTTAAGCCTATTAAAATGGTAAGCCTCAAAAGTTAATGATTATGAAAAAGATATTTCTTCTTGTTTTGATGTTGTCATTGGTTTTCGTCTCATGCAAGAAGAGCCAAAGCAATGACACTGAAATTATGATTCCCGTAGAAGAGAATCCGATCGAGAACATCAGCGAAGACACTACTTCGGAAGAGAATGAAATCGTTGATGATGAGTTAGACGAAGATGATGAAGATGACGTGGAGTTTGACGATTCCGAGACTGATTCTACAAAAGACTCAGAGGATTGGGATGCGCTACTAGATTCATACGAACAGTATGTTGACAAGTACATCTCCTACATAAAGAAAGCTGCAAAAGGAGACGTTACTGCTTTGTCAGAATATCCTAATCTTATGGAAAACGCACAAGAGCTTGGCGAGAAACTACAGAAAGCAGAAGGCTCTATGTCCTCTTCACAACTATCTCGCTACACAAGAATCACCAACAAGATGACTCAGGCCATCGCAGATATGCAATAAACCTCAAGCTATAAAATAATAAAAGGGGAGCCCAAGTACGAAGAAAGAATCTTGGACTCCCCTTGTTTCATGAAACACTACTGGTTCAAATTGGTTCTTTTTGGTACAAAAAACAAATAAATGCCGTTTTTTTACCCTTCTTACTGAAGATTTAAATGAAATTTCTTTGGTTTTAATCTACAAATTATTACCTTTGCAAACGAAAAGTCCCTTGAAAAAGTGGGACGAATGCAAGAAAAGTCCCTTGAAAAAGTGGAACGAACACGAGAAAAGTCCCTTGAAAAAGTGGAACGAACACAAGAAAAGTCCCTTGAAAAAGTGGAACGAACATAAATGCAAGTACTAATCATCAAAATCATGTCAATGCTTAAAAGGAAGATAGAATCGCGTCTTGGAGAATGGAAAAAGGCCCCTGATCGCAAGCCTCTTGTGATAAAGGGAGTTCGACAGTGCGGTAAAACTTATATAGTACAAAAGTTTGCTGAAGAGAATTATGAGCATGTCGCCTACCTCAATTTTGTAAAGAATCCCGATCTTGCCTCAGCATTTGAAGGTTCTCTTGACGTTGACGACATCATCGTAACCCTTTCCACTATGATAAGGAACGTGGAATTTGTTGCGGGAAAGACTTGCTTGATTTTTGACGAAATACAGGAATGCCCCCAAGCTCGTACATCGTTGAAGTTCTTCAAGATTGATGGGCGCTTCGACGTTATGTGTACAGGGTCTTTGCTCGGAGTAAAAGGCTATGGAAAACGCAAAGACGGGAAACACAAGGAACAGCCACGCTCTGTACCTGTAGGGTACGAAACGATTATAGAAATGTATCCGCTGGATTTTGAAGAGTTTTTGTGGGCTAACGGAATCAAGCCCATAGTAATAGAACGGCTCAAGCAAAGTCTTGATACCCTTACTCCTGTATCCGAAGGCATCCACAAGAAAATGCGCGACCTATTTCTGCTGTATGTTATTGTAGGAGGTATGCCTGAAGTTGTTAACACTTTTCTTGCTACTAATAATCTTTCAAAGGTAAAAGAACTGCAAAGTGCAATAATCGATGAGTATGAAGACGACATGGTAAAGTATGCTGATGATGCTGACAAACCGCATATCAGACAGTGCTTTGAGTCCATCCCTAAACAATTGTCAAAAGAAAACAAGAAATTCCAGTATTCCATTATCAAACATGGCGCAAAGGCATCAACATACGAGGGAAGCATACAATGGATTGAGGATGCAGGTATTGTCAAACGCTGCTATAATCTTAGCATTACAGAACTACCTCTAAGCGGCAATGCTATTGATAATTGTTTCAAACTATACATGGCAGATACAGGACTATTCATTTCCATGCTTGATGATGGTACTCAGCTTGACGTGTTGCAAGGCAATCTCACTGGCTATAAGGGTGCCATTTTTGAAAACGTCATAGCAGACGTATTTGGGAAAATGCAACGCAAATTGTATTATTTCCACAAGGACTCTGGACTTGAAATAGACTTTGTCACTCGATACAATGGTGAATGTACACTGATAGAGGTAAAAGCCAGCACCGGAAACACAAAGAGTGCCAGCACCATACTGAAGCACCCAGAGAAGTATCATGTCAATCAATGCATCAAGCTCGGAGATTACAACATCGGCATTTCAGCCTCAAACGGACAAATTACAACTCTGCCGTTGTATATGGCTTTTCTCCTCACAAAAATATAGCGAATTTATAAAAGTAGCATGTTTTTGGGGGCTTTCCTTTGCTTCCAATTGGTTCTTTTGCATTCGGCCGCTTGAATCACAAAGCTGCTCCCCGACATACGACTTATTTCTCCCTGTCGGACGACAAATATCTCCCCGCGGGACGACCCATTTTCTTATAAGAAAAGTATTTTTTTTCTAGTAAGAAATCAAAAGTTTTCTTATAAGAAATTTTTCGGTTTCTTATAAGAAAATGATTACTCCCACCAAGGAATACATTTCGTCTTACCAAAGAAGAGGATTTGTCTTACAGCCTTACGCCATCTGTTCCCCCGAAAGAAATAAACATATAAAAACAATTCTATCAGATGTCTCAAAGATCTTCTTTTTGTTTTTTGCTCAAAGAAAATTAAAGAAAAGAAAGAAATTTTTTGTCGCCAAGTAAGTTTCTTTTGTTTATTATCATCAAAAAGAAATATATTCTTTGGTTCAAATTGGTTCCTTTTGCGGTAAACAGTCAAAGTTGTTGTTTTTATTAGAAAAATATGCTTACCTTTGCAGTCAAAATGAAGAAAGATAAGCCAGAATACGAAGCAATCCGTCAGATGGTGGAAGATGTGACGGGTCAAAAAATACAAACGCCGAAAGACTTTGATCTCTTGGCGCTAAGAATTCATGACCGTACAAATATCTTGTTGAGCGTTTCAACCTTGAAGCGCTTTTGGGGATATGTGGCAAAGAACGACGAGACACGCGGCGAGATGCGAAAGTCCAGCCTAAACGCCCTTGCCATATATGTAGGATTTGCAGATTGGGAAGCATTCTGCAACCGCCAGGAAACGGACAATGCAAACGATGGCAGCAACTTCTTCTATGGACATAAGCAGACAACCACTGACCATATGCAACCTGGCGACACTCTGATTGTGATGTGGAAACCTAACCGCATGATTTCATTGCGATATTCGGGCAATGATGTATGGATGGTCACTGAGAGCAGAAACAGCAAACTCTCTGTTGGCGACACTTTCAAGTGTCATGTCTTTGTAGAACACCAGCCTTTGGTGCTCGTTGATTTAGTGCACGACGGCTTGCCACCTTGTGGATATATCTGTGGCAAAAACGGCGGCATCACGTTCCAGACTCCGAAAGGACAGTAAATAAATTTACAACTTACTAATTTTCTTGGGGAAAATTGTTTTTTATTATCCTCGTGTGGAAGGTGTGGAAAGTGTGGAAACTTGTCATGTTAAAACTTCCACATATTCCACAATTTCCACACGAGAAAAATTTATTATTACCTTCCACACGAGATTGCTCACTTTTCAATTCTCCGTTACTGATAGCGATTTCCAGCCTTCTGCCTTACGGTAAGCTTCGGCAGAACCCTTAGGTACATGGAGGTTCACGTCCGTCAAATCCTGAAAGATATTCGTTATCTCAAGCGGCTCTTTGCGTTCCACATAAACGTCTTGAAGCGAATCACAATGCCAGAAGGCGAAATCGCCGATGCGCTCCACTCCTGCCGGTATGCGAATGGACTTCATACTGAAGCAGGTCCAGAATACTCCGCGCTCTATGACGCGCAGACTCTTTGGCAACGTAATGCTATCAATGGCAGAACCGCCAAAGGCATCACGCCTCAGCGTTGTAACACCTTCTGGCAGATGCACGGAACGAAGTTTCCAGCAGCCTGTGAAGATGTATGGCGGAACATAAGTCATGGACGACGGTAGTCGCACGGAACGGAAACTCAGACAGTTACGGATGACGGAATCGCCCATTTCGCTGATGTTGTCAGGAAAAGAGAGCGTTGCAAGTTTGTTTGACCCCATGAAGACATTGTTGCCAAGGCTCTGGAGTGTCTGTGGCATAACTATTGCTACAAGCTCTTCACACTGACGGAAGGTGTCATCGCCTATGCGAACCACAGTATATTTCTTACCATTGTGCATTACATGGTCAGGTATTGTTATGTCGCCACTGTAAGAGCCGATTGTGCCGTTGTAGGTCAATTCAACGGTTCCGTCTTCTTCAGACAGGACATTGTAGTAAAGTCCGTCCTCCTGAAAACTATACTGCGTGATTTTGACTGTTTTTGCTAAGGAATAAATGTTGTCTATCCAATGGTAGCGAATGCCAAGGAACATAAGTGAAAGTATCAGCACGGCTACAATCGACAAGACTGTTTTCCGTTTTCCCCTGCCCACGCTGTCAATGTCCTTGCGAAGGTCTTCAACAGACTGGTAGCGTTCTCCGATAGGTTTCTTGCAGCGGCGGATGATGGCATTGTATTTCTTGCCGAGTTCCATGCGCTCCATGATGCAGCCCAGACTGTAGATATCATTGCGCGAATCGCTCACTGACGAGGTTTTCTGCTCAGGCGACATATAAGTCTCAGTGCCTGAAGGCTGCTTCAGGATTGTATAAACCTCACTGTCAGACAAACCGAAATCTATCAGCTTCACATGCCTGCCATCATCAGAAATCATGATGTTGCTTGGTTTCAGGTCACGATGAACAATCTGCTTCTTGTGGATATATTCTATAGCATCAAGCAGTTCATGCACAATTTGCAGCTCCGCACCTATTCCCAAAGGATGTGAAGAGAGTTTTTCCTCAGGCATGTCTCCCTTTAAGGCCTCGCGCATATTCTTGCCGTTTACATATTCCAGCACAATGCATTCTCCGAAGTCTCCTACCTCTTCAAAACCTTCAGCAGCGATTATATTTGGATGCTGTAGCGACGACAGAATGTCATACTCCTTTCGCAAGGCTTCTACATATACCGGAATGTGGCGGTATTCTGGCTTCAAACCTTTCAGCATCACCCATTTGCCACTTCTGTTTGCCTTCACCAGAAGACTATAGCCCGCACTGGGCACTTCCTGAAAATCAGAAAACACCTCGCCAAGTGGTAAGTCAGTCTTTTCGCCGAAATCAAAGTTTGATGTAGAAACCGAATCTGTCATTATAAGGTAGTTAGGGAGCTGCAAAGATACGACTTTTTCTTGAATAAGAAAGAAAAAAGTCGGATTTTTTAATTTCCCTCTTACCTTCCCCCAAGAGTTTATAAAATCAAGTTTCCCCAAGAGGTATAATAAAAAAAGGAAGCATTCAAAAAATGCTTCCTTTTTTGTGGGCGTTGACGGATTCGAACCGCCGACCCTCTGCTTGTAAGGCAGATGCTCTAAACCAGCTGAGCTAAACGCCCGAAATTCGCATGAATAAGCAATCTGGATTTGGGTTTGTTTCCTTTGTTGCCCCCCCTTTTGTGGGCGTTGACGGATTCGAACCGCCGACCCTCTGCTTGTAAGGCAGATGCTCTAAACCAGCTGAGCTAAACGCCCTGATTGCTTATTTGCGGGTGCAAAGGTAATACTATTTTTTGTTTTACGGTTTACTCTTTGCCATTTATTTTTGAATTTTCATCGTTTATTTGATTTTGCTCATCTATGATAAGACCATCTTTCATGTGAATAGTGCGGTCTGTGATGGATGCAAGCCCTTCGTCGTGAGTCACGATGATGAAAGTTTGTCCGAACTTGTCTCGCAGTTCAAAGAAGAGCTGATGAAGTTCCTCCTTGTTCTTTGTGTCGAGTGAGCCGGAAGGTTCGTCGGCAAGAATGACGGCAGGATTATTCATCAGTGCACGCGCTACGGCAACGCGCTGCTTCTCGCCGCCCGAAAGTTCTGCTGGCTTATGGCTTGCACGGTCAGAGAGGTGGAGGAAGTCGAGCAGTTCCTCGGCGCGCTTCTTTGCCTCGCTCTTGCTCTTTCCTCCGATGAGTGCTGGCATCATGACGTTCTCCAAGGCTGTAAACTCAGGCAGCAGCTGGTGAAACTGGAATACGAAACCAATCTTCTGGTTGCGGAAGTCGGAGAGCTTCTTCTTAGAGAGCTGGCTGAGATCAACGCCATCGATGGTTACGCTGCCCTCATCGGCATCGTCCAGAGTGCCGATGATCTGGAGCAGAGTGGTCTTGCCGGCGCCGCTTCTGCCCACGATGCTCACCACTTCCCCCTTGTCAATATGCAGATTAATGCCCTTCAGCACGTGCAGATTGCCGTAGGATTTATGTATGTTTACGATGTCTATCATATGGTAAGTGAACAAAAATGTTGTAATAACCCGTTTTCTTTGTGCAAAATTACTAAAAAAAAGAAAAACTGCAAATAATGTTTGCATAATTTGCCAAAACATGTTAAATTTGCGCAAAAATACAAACTACTTAGCATGCTATGAAAACCGATTGGACAGACTTCTATCTCAAAGACGTGTCGTTCGTTAATCTCATGACGCGCCGCATATTCAATGTCCTTATCATTGCCAATCCCTACGACGCCTTCATGCTTGAGGATGACGGTCGCGTAGATGAAAAGATCTTCAACGAATATATGGCTCTCGGGCTCCGCTACCCGCCAACCTTCAAGCAGGTCAGCACGACGGAAGAGGCTACGGAGGTCATCAGCGAGACGGCTATCGACCTCGTAATCTGTATGCCAGGTAATGCTGATAACGATGCCTTCACCGTTGCCCATGAGGTAAAGGAGAAGTTTCCTGAGATTCCTTGCGTGGTGCTTACGCCGTTCTCTCATGGCATCACGCGCCGTATTGAGAATGAGGACCTTTCCATCTTCGAGTATGTCTTCTGCTGGCTTGGCAATACAAACCTTATCCTCTCCATCATCAAGCTTATCGAGGATAAGATGAACCTGGAGCACGACATTCAGGAGGGTGGCGTGCAGATGCTCCTGCTCGTGGAGGACAGCATCCGCATCTATTCTTCCATCCTGCCAAACCTCTATTCGTTCATCCTCGCGCAGAGTCAGCGCTTTGCCACGGAGGCGCTCAACCCGCATGCCGCAACGCTCCGTATGCGCGGTCGTCCGAAGGTGGTGCTTGCCCGTAACTACGAGGAGGCTATGGAACTCTACCAGAAACACCGCGACAACACTATCGGCATCATCTCCGACTGCCGCTACCCTCGCGAGGGCAAGGTCGATCCGGAGGCTGGCTTGAAACTCCTTCAGGCTGTGAAGAAAGACAATGAGTATCTGCCTGTCATATTGCAGAGCTCCGAACTAGCCTCTCTCGACAAGGCGAGAGACCTCGGCATCCGTACGATAGACAAGAACTCAAAGGCGATGAACGTTACGCTGCGCAAGCAGATGGCGGAGCACATGGGCTTCGGCGACTTCATCTTCATAAACCCAGAGACGCGTGAGCCTATTCTGCGAGTGCGTAATCTTAAGGAACTTCAGGACAACATCTTCAAGATTCCTAACGACTCGATGCTCTACCACGTGTCGCGCAACCACATGAGCCGCTGGCTTTGCGCGCGTGCCATCTTCCCTGTCTCTGAGTTCCTTCGCCACGTAACATGGCACCGCCTTCAGGATGTTGACGCCCACCGCCAGATTATCTTTGACGCCATCGTGAAGTATCGTCACATGAGGAACATCGGCGTCGTGGCAGTCTTCGACCGTAACCGCTTCGATAAGTACGCCCACTTTGCGCGTATCGGAGAAGGTTCGCTCGGAGGTAAGGGCCGCGGTCTGGCTTTCCTTGACAATATTATAAAGAAGCATCCTGAGTTGAATGCGCAGAAGGGCGTAAAGGTGTCCATTCCGAAGACCGTCGTTCTCTGTACCGATGTGTTCGATGCCTTCATGGAGAACAACAATCTCTACCCTATAGCGCTCAGCGCGGCAAGCGACGAGAAGATTCTGGAGACCTTCCTCAAGGCACAGTTGCCAGACGAGTTCATACCAGACTTCTACGCCTTCTTCAATGCCACGTCAGGACCTATCGCCATCCGCTCAAGCTCGCTCCTTGAAGACTCCCACTATCAGCCATTTGCCGGAATATACTCTACCTACATGATTCCGCGCCTTGACGATAAGTTCAAGATGGTGCAGATGCTGGCTTCTGCCATAAAGAGTGTCTATGCTTCAGTGTTCTTCAACGACTCCAAGCAGTACATGACAGCCACTTCCAACGTCATCGACCAGGAGAAGATGGCTATCGTCATGCAGGAGGTTGTCGGCAAGCAGTACGACGATCATTTCTATCCGAACATCTCCGGCGTGCTTCGTTCGCTGAACTATTACCCTATTGACGACGAGACCTCCGAAGAGGGAATTGCCAGCCTTGCGCTGGGTTTGGGAAAATACATCGTCGATGGCGGTCAGACACTCCGCGTGTCGCCTTATCATCCTAAGCAGGTGCTGCAGATGAGCGAGATGGAGATAGCCCTGCGCCAGACTCAGACGCAGTTCTATGCGCTGGACATGAGCAATGTGACAAACGATTTCCAGATAGACGACGGCTTCAATATCCGCAAGATGAGGGTGAAGGAAGCCGATGCCGACGGCTCGCTCAAGTACATCGCCTCGACCTTCGATCCGTACGACCAGATGATTCGCGACGGCATCTACGAGGGCGGCAGGAAGATCATCTCCTTCTGCGGCGTATTGCAGCACGGCGTGTTCCCGCTGCCAGAGCTCCTACAGCAGAGCATGAAGCTCGGTTCTGAGGCTATGAAGCGCCCTGTGGAGATAGAGTTTGCCTGCAATATAAACGATGATAAGACCGGCGAGTTCTACCTCTTGCAGATTCGTCCTATCGTCGATTCAAAGCAGATGCTCGACGAAGACCTGCTGGCTATTCCCGACGAGAAGTGCATCATCCGCTCGCATAACTCCCTTGGTCATGGCATTTCGGAGGAGGTCTATGATCTTGTCTATGTGAAGACTCCAGAGAACTACACGGCGATGAACAATCCTAGGATTGCCGAGGAGATAGAGCGCATCAACCGCAAGTTCCTTGCCGATGGCAAGCAGTATGTACTGGCAGGACCAGGACGCTGGGGCTCTTCCGACCATTGGCTCGGCATACCGGTGAAGTGGCCGCACATCAGCGGAGCGAAACTCATCATTGAGCTCGGACTGAAGAACTTCCGTCCCGATCCGTCGCAAGGCACCCACTTCTTCCAGAACCTCACCTCTTTCGGCGTAGGCTACTTCACCATCAGCAACCACACCGGCGAGGGTTTCTTCCGCAACGAACTGTTCGACGCCATGCCAGCTATTGAGGAGACCGACTTCGTGCGCCACGTCCGCTTCGACAAACCGCTCAAAATCATGATGGACGGTCTGCATCAGGAAGGTGTAGTCGTTGTTGAGTAGGCAATGAAAACTTGCCTCGATTTATGACAAAATAGACTTTTTTAGGAAAAAGCACTTAATTCTTGTTTGAAGATTGCATAAAAATTTGCGTGAGTTACAATTAATTACTACCTTTGCGCCGTAATTGAATGTGTTTCACGCAAATTTTTATGCAAATATGACAGTCAACAGCTTAGTAATAGAAGGTTTTTCCAATATCAGCAGTTTGCGGCTTGATGTAGGAAGTTTGAATGCTCTCATTGCTCCAAACGGCTATGGCAAGAGCAACGTACTTAGGGCTATAGGATTCGGTGTGGAATTCCTTTCTGCTTCTGAACAGGAGAAAATTCTGATGATGCGTAGTCGTTTCATTCCTATAAATAATAATATGTATAGGAAGAACTTTCAGTTTGAGATTCATGGTTCGATGATGAAAGATGAGCAAGAGTTGGAATATGACTATGGATATACCTTTTCATGGTCTACTGAAGACAAGGAAGGACACATCACTTCTGAATGGCTGAAAGTTAAGCAAAGCAAGGATCAACGTTTTCGCAAGATAATATACAGACCATCAACAGACGAATGCATGATTCTGCCTTCACCCACAGGCAGATGCACAAAGTCATTTGAAGTACCATTTTCACAATTGGCACTGTCAACTATAGCTGTGCGTTCAGATATGTATTTGAATAGCATTGCCTCCCAGATATGCGCCATGACGATTCCGAACCTTGAGACATTGGATAATCCTGAATCGTATTTTTCTGTTGATGGTGACAGAGGCATCCGTATGCTCGACGGAGATACATTAAGTGCCTATCTCTATAAACTGAGGACTACTGATGAGGATAATTACGCCATTCTGATAGATGGACTTCTACAATTATTACCAGGAATTGAAGATTTCTCGCCAGAAGTGATAACACTTGCCGATGGCCAGAGTAAAATCTACGACATTAGAGTGAAGGAAAAATTTAACAGCCAACCCACAAGTATCCGCCAGTTATCAAGTGGTAGCAAGCGCATTATCTTTCTCTTTACGCTCTGTGTGGCTGCCCAGAAGAAGAACATACCGATGATTATGCTTGAAGAACCCGAAAACTCTGTGCATCCACGCCTGATGGAGAACCTTCTGCTTGCCATGCAGAACTATGCATCAAAGACGAAGATTCTCATTACGAGTCATTCTCCTTATCTGATGCGCTATCTCCAACCACAGCAGATGTATTTCGGTATTCCTAAAGCAGACGGCATTGCTCATTTTGCACAGGTCAATCCATCAAAGATGACGTACCTTTATCGCTATGCCGGTGATATGGAATTGACGTTCGGCGAATTTATGTTTGATTTCATGCTAGACATAGAGAATGATACAGAAAAAGTTTCAACCTTCTTCAAGGCAAATTGAGTATGGCGAAGCAGAAAAACAATAAGAGCCAACGTGTAGTCATCTTTGTAGAAGGTGATACGGATGAGGTGTTCTTTAAGGCGATACTGGAATACTATAAGGGCATCAGCCAAACTGAACTCGTGCAATGCGATGTTTATAACTTGAAGGGAGTTACTCGCTATACCAGTAAACTGTTGGCTAAACTCAAGAATGAAATTTTGCCAGATGCCAAGAGTAAGAACATCAGCATAAGAACGGTTTGCTGTAGTTATGATACAGATGTGTTTGAGGTTCGTAATCCATTAATGGTAAACTGGGATTCTATCCGCAAAAGTGTTCTGAGAATGGGAATAGAGAAATTCATCCGTATTGGCGTTTGCTGTTCCATTGAGGATTGGATTCTGGACGACGTTGAAGGCATTTGTACCTACCTCAGATTGAAGCAAATCCCCAAGTCGCTCAAAGGAACTGATGGTAATGCCAGACTTTGCGACTTATATTCAAAAGCTCGGAGAACCTACAGCAAAGGATACGCTACACGCGAGATGATTAAGACTCTTGATCTATCAAAGATAAGAGCGAAACGACATATGGTACTACGGGAACTTGAAGAGGCTTTAGGGGTGAATCTTAAACTTGTGAAATAATCTGTAATTAACCGATTTTCAGTATGCTATGGCGTGACGAGTGCGTGGTGAGTGTCATCACATGAAGGCAAAGTTTGAAGTGAACCCTTTGTGCTCTCTGCGAGAGAGTAATATCGTCATCAAGAAACGAAAGTTACGTCTTTGCGAGAAATATTCGCGGAAATATTTTGCGGTTATGGAATAATTGATTAACTTTGCAGCCAAGTATGATGATAACATGTTCATCAATATAAAATGTGGTGGGGCATTGTACCAGTCCGTATACTCCTTTCAATGTACTGGATCTCACTGCTTTAGGAGGTCAAACTACGTTAGATACTAACTAAAACTTTAAAACTTATTTAATTAATAAAGTATCTATAGTACCATGGCTTTTCAAAACGTTCTATTTTCAGAAAGAGTCCATCATACATAAATAGACCAATATTACTTTAGGATGTTCCAATTATACGGCATACAACGGGATGTTAGTGAGTTGCTCCTGCTCTTTGTAAGGAAGCATTGAATATCGTTCAGCATGAAGTTCCTGTCTTTTTAAGAGTAACTTGCTGAGAGAATTGCTGCGGACATTGCCTTCAGCCTTTACCTCAATAGGAATAAGGGATGCTTCACGTTGAATAAGGAAATCTATTTCAAGGCGAGATTCGTCTGTAGAATGATAGTATATGCCTCCGATTTCGTGGCTCTTCATCTGTTGAAGAACATATTGCTCAGTCATTCCGCCCTTGTATTCCTTGAAAATATTGTTGTTTACCAATATCTGTGCCGGTTGGACTTCTGCCATGGCTCCAAGAAGTCCTATGTCAGAAAGATAAAGCTTGAAAGCGTTCATCTCAGTGTAAATCTTCAGTGGCAGTTCAGGCTTAGATACTCTTTGCACGCGATATACCAAGCCAGCATCGCATAGCCACTGGATGGCAATCTCATAATCCTTTGCACGCGAACCATGACTGACAGCTCCGAAAATGAATTTCTTATTTTCGCGGAACAGTTGCGCCGGAATCGTTTGCCATACCATGCGGATTCGTTCAACCTGATTGGCTGGGGCATGCTTGGAGAAATCTCTGTCGTAACCTCTGAGAATCTCCGTCTGAATGTTACGAACTGTCAGTAGTCCTTCGTCATCTATGTACGCTTGTACCGCTTCGGGCATACCTCCTACATAGAAATATTGGCGTAAGAGGTCAATATATTTCTCGTGCAGAAGATTTATAGTTGTAAAGTCCCTGGATGCTAATAGACGCTGCATCTGTTCTTCGCCCTTTGCAAGAAGGAACTCCTCAAAGTTCATCGGATAAACATTTATGGTGCAAACCTTGCCTACAGGATACGAGGTTCCTGCATGCATGGAAAGTCCAAGCAGTGAGCCAGCAACAGCAATATGATAGTCTGGGGCTTCCTCACAGAAGAATTTTAAAGATTCCAGTGCTTCTGGTACTTCCTGTACTTCATCAAGGATAAGCAGTGTGTCGTGAGGAGTAATGTCAACACCAGTCAAAGCGGATAGAGAACGCAAGATTCTGGCAACATTGAAATCAACGCTGAATATTTCCTTTACAATGGCATTCTTTCTGCACATCACATACGCTGTCTTTGAGTATTCATGCTGCGCAAATTCCTTCAATAGCCAAGTCTTTCCGACCTGACGTGCACCATTCAGTACAAGTGGCTTCCTCTTAGGATGATTTTTCCATGAGCTAAGTTCTTGATATACAAACCTTTCCATTGCCTAATTTACATTTTTCCGCACTTAATTTGGTGCAAAATTACATTTTTCCGCACTTAATTCCAAGTATTTTTACATTTTTCCGCACATGATTAAGCAAAAAAATCACATTTTTCCGCACTTAGGCAATCGTCACAATGTACCATTTGACCCTAATACCGCTAAAGTTTAACTGAAGCAAATTACCTTAATGCGCAAGAATTTTATCCGTAATAAGCATAATAATTATTTTAATTTTCATAATCATTACGGCTTAATTATGCGTATTACGCGCATTTGTGTTAGTTTCATATTCGCTCTTGTTATGATTAATCTGTATGTTATAAAAAAACGATAAACATTGTTTGTTATTGTGTTTGTGTTGAAAACATTATAGCATCATACATAAATAGACCAAAGGATTACAAAAGATATCATTCTTAATGTGAAGATTTGGGGATTTTCGGCATTTTCCGCGAAATAAATTTGGGGATTTTCGGCAAAAACGTCTTAAAACAGGCAAAATTTGGGGATTTTCGGCATTTTGCAGGAAATAAATTTGGGGATTTTCGGCAAAAAGCATTAACTTTGCACTTGTAAAATAAATAAAAGTCTAAGAAATCATGGATTCAAGAGTGTTTAAACGTAAACTTTACGGAAAAATGTTGCAGTGGAAACAAGAACGCAATGGAGCCACAGCGCTACTGATACAGGGTGCTCGCCGAGTTGGGAAATCAACTATAGCCGAAGAGTTTGCGAAAAACGAATACGAGTCTTACATATTAATAGATTTTACAGAAGCATCGCAGGAGGTGAAGGACTTGTTCAAAGACATATCAAATCTTGACAGCCTTTTCTTCTCCCTTCAATTGCATTATGGTGTAAAGCTGGAAACAAGAAAATCGTGCATCATATTTGACGAAGTACAGGATTGTCCCTTAGCTCGTCAGGCTATACGCAAACTAGTAAAAGACCATCGTTATGACTATATTGAGACAGGCTCGTTAATCTCAATAAAGAAAAACATCAATGGCATACGTATTCCAAGCGAAGAAACCCGATTGACATTACACCCGATGGATTACGAAGAATTTCGTTGGGCACTCTCAGACGAGGTGAGCGTGCCTATGCTCCGCGAGGCTTTTGACAGCCGACAGTCACTTGGCGACGGAGTGGTACGAAAACTGATGCGTGACTTCCGTCAGTATATGATTGTCGGCGGTATGCCAAAAGCAGTAAGCACTCTACTTGACACAAATAACCTGGAGAGTGTTGACGCCGTAAAACGCGAAATCATAGAATTGTATGCCGATGATTTCCGCAAGATAGATCCCACAGGAAGAGCAACACGAATGTTTTATGCCATTCCCGGTCAGCTTAGTCGCAATGCGTCAAGGTATCAAGTCAGTAGTGTGATCCCGAACGAAAAGAACGAACGAGTAGAAGAAATCCTTCAGGATATGGAGGACTCTAAAGTAGTGGTGTTTTCTCACCATGCTGATAGTCCAAGTGTAGGGCTGTCGCTACACGAGGACATGAACCAATATAAGATGTTCATGAACGATACGGGACTATTTATCACATTGGCTTTCTGGGACAAGAGCACGACAGAGAATATCATATATCAGAAACTGCTCAGCGACAAACTATCGGCTGATTTGGGATATGTTTACGAAAATATTGTGGCACAAATATTGACAGCATCAGGCAATAAACTTTTCTACCACACATGGCAGTCAGAAACCTCAAACCATTTGTATGAAGTAGATTTCCTACTTTCACGCGGAAACAAACTCTGGCCTTTGGAGGTGAAGTCTTCTGGATATAAAACCCACAAATCACTAGATGAGTTCTGCAAGAAATTCTCGGAGCACGTCGGCAACAGATACCTTGTTTACACTAAAGATATGCGCAAAGATTCAGAAACCACCCTTCTACCAATATTCATGACAATGTTTTTATAAGTGGGGAGGAGTACGCAGATGGTTTTTAGGGATTAATTTACCGTGAATACCCAGAATACCGTGTGATGAAGAAACGTTCTATCTGTTGTTCCATCCACGTAGTGATAGCAGGTTTAGAACTGATAGCCGAGCGAAATCTGGACGTTTCTGTTCTTACCACCACTGAAGACCTTGCATGTTTCGGTGAAGCCGTGGATATAACGGGCGTTGAGGAACATGCCGTTGGGAAAGACGTAGCCTACGCCTCCGAGAATGCCGAAGTCGAGAGTGCGGTTGTCATCCTTGAACGGAGTGTAAGACTCGCCGCCGTCAACCGTAGCTTTCTTTGAGAGCAGAATGCCAAGCTGCGGTCCGAGTTCCAGGTAGAATCCGTTGCCTGCAGGATAGAACTTTTCTGCTACGGGTATAGTGAGATAATGGCATGTCACATTATGGTCAAGCTACTTTTCGCCTTTACCGACAATTTCAAAGATTTTATCATTATATACGAGCATGGAGTAG
>JAZLKJ010000061.1:0-43748 GCA_045597565.1 Prevotella sp.
CACAAAACAATAGAATATGGTTAAAATCAGACAATTCAACTCAGTTGAAGAACTCAGGGCTGCATTCGCAGAGTCCGTGAGTCGTAAGAAACGATTAGAACTGATGCTTCGTTCTGGTGCCAGTGCAGAAGAACTCAAAGCCGCTGGCATAAACATGGTACCAATCTCGTAAGACCATGAAAGCAGACTTTTGAACACGAGGAACGATACACTTTTATTGATAGTAATATTACTTTTGAAGAGATCAGTTATTTTGCAGCAGCAATCATAGCAAAGTCCAATCCTCGTCACGACGAATATCGAAATGCATTCATTGAATTTCAAAAAAACATTGAGGAAAAGTTAAGATAAGTTTCTCCATATTAATACATGCTCCCTATTTTATTACAATTGCAAAAATGTAATAAAATAGGGAACTTTTTTATATTTACTCAACTCCACTCCCCACAAACCTCAGGTACTTCTTGAGTGCGGCGGTCATGGAGTTGTGCGTGCGGATGTTTTCTTGCATGAAAGCATCTGAGGATTTGATATAGCTGAGTTTTCTACAGGAGAGTTCCTTTCACTGATTCATACAGGGAATATAGCGAGCTATCTTTTGAGACATAGCCGAAGGTTAGGGTCTTGGAGTTATCGCAAATGTACTTGTTGCAGAGAAAGGCTGATTCGCGTGAAATGCGGCTTTGGTCGGAAAGGGAAATTATTAGCAGTCGGTTGGCATCAAGAAGAGGTTGTAAATGCTTTGGGATTTTCTTGTATAATCGCCTACCGAGAACGAGGATAATAGGGCAAGTACCGGCTATCAACATGTCAAGAACGGCACTCTCCAACTCGCTATGGAATGTGCTAATCACAGGCTCAGAACCTTTAGCACGCTTCACAGCCCAGTCAAGGCATGGCAGTATCACGCTGCTCTTCGTGCAACGTGAACAAAGAAAGCCATGCACCGCCTGTCCTGAGCTAGGTCGAAGGAACTGTTCAAGGAGAGATATGTTGCCGAAGTATTCCATTGACAGGAAAACTCATCAGTTCCACTTATCAGTAATCTCTTCGTGGAACTTATTAAAAGCGTTTGTAATCGCATCACACTCTGGGTGACTATTACAGATTATTAAAGAAGCAAAGAATTCTTCCCCCTCAACTTCTACGCTTGCAGTCATTATTTTGTATAAATCTGTTGACGCTTTCTCCTCAAACCAAATGCGGAACATTCTGTTCCTGACTTTCTGACGCCCATCGGAAGTGTCGCATATATATAGAAGACTTAGCTCGTTATTCTTGAAAAACTCTTCAATGATAACGACAATGGTATCTCGCACTTTCGTGTCGCGCGGTTGCGTGTGGTTATCTACATTGTCAACACACAGCTGATAAGAATTATCAATACCTAGCGTATAATCTATGACGAAACTAACTTCATACTTAACTCCACAATCAGTAACGAACACAAAACATTCCTCTCCATTACTTTCTACTTTGTATGGAGAGGTATCGTTAATACTATTTATGGAAAGACTTAGCATATTTTCAATGCTTCAAAGCCCTTTGCTTTGAGTTCTTCTGCAGTAGCACCGTTTCTGCGGCAATCAATGTATTCCCGTTTTCTTTTTGCCGCATTCTTTACGAACTGAACAAAGTCTTCCTTTGTTTTGAATTTTACGTCCGCTATACTCATAACTGATAAATATATAGTTTTGCCTGTGCAAAAGTACAACTAATTATTAAAACCTCCAAATATTTCGCCAACTATTTCTATTTTTCACCTCTTACAAACCGCAGGTACTTTCCGAGCGCGGCGGTCATGGAATTGTGCATGCGGATGTTTTCTTGCATGAAAGCGTCTGAGGATTTTAGCAAGTCGATGTATAGCTGCACTTCATCGGTAGTGGTATAGTCATAGATACTGTTAAAGTCGGGTTCATCAAGTTCTTGGCGTATCCACTCAGGGATATAATCGTCCAGTTTCTTCAGATAATTTGAAACGGTGGAACGATCAAGACTTGCTTCCATCCATCGCTTGAAACGATCACGGACAGAATTGTTAACTTGTTCATCATGAGATGTTGAAAAGAGATTTGGTAAGGCATCCTCATCATTCTCGTTCAACATTTCTATCTGAACAGCATTTCCACTCTTCTCTGCAATTTCTTTTATGCGTTTTATCTTGTCAGGATTTGTCATATTCGTATAAACGAACCATCCATCACGCTCTTCTTGCCATTTCTGTGGTTTGCCTGTTTTAGGATTCACGTCCATACGTTTCCGTCTGTCAACAAGATTAAAGCGTTCATCCTTGTTACCGCATAAGATATTCATCGCCGCCACCTTACGATAACCTATAAGTCTCACAACTTCTGTTAGGATATGGGTGCCATCTGTCCCTGGAACTTCCTTTCCATTAAGGATAACTTTGAATTTCTTCCTTCCTCCTCGTGTGGAGCGAGGTGTGTCGTTTCCTTCATCCGTATCTTGCGAACTTTCATTTTCTATGGTATCATCATCAGGTTCTTGTACTACATTAGGAGTATTGTCTTCTTCTGTAGCTGCATGAACATCCTCCCACGAAACAAGTTCGTTATCCACACTAACGTTTCCGTTTATGTCCTTCTTTACAGCAAGGTACACCTCACACTCAAGGTCTTTGAGAAGTTCCTTGGCGTAAGCTTCCAGTTGTGGGATTATGGAAGAAGTGATGTACTGCTTTTCAAGATTACTGATTTCTTCATTTAGTTCTTCTTGTATCGCAAAGTTCTTTCTGCGGAGACTATTGCGGAGGGCATAGTCTTCTTTCAGTGTGCTTATTATTTCATTGATATTCATGGTCGTCGTTTGTTTTGGTTTATATTGTGGATTTTGCTTCGGAACACTTCCTGTTTCATCTGTTTCAAATAGAATATTGTTATCAAAGTATTGCGCAAAGTAACTCTTGGAACCTTTCTGCACAATTATTCTTTTCAGTTTGTTACAAATTGCGAATACTGATTGTTCTATCACTTTAGGAATACCTAAGAACGTAACCTCTTCCACCCCCGAACCGCAGAAAGCCGCCACACCTATGTGCTCTACCGAGGCAGGTATGGTGATCTGCTTCAGCAAAGGGCAAAGGCTGAAAGCCGCATCTCCGATGGAGGTTGTACCATCGGGGATGTCGGCTCTGGTCAGATGCTTTTGCTTGCGATATGAGAGAGGGGGGATAATGCTACAATTCATAGTTATCAATGTACTCACGCATTATCTTATCATTTATGCCATACATCTCATAAACGATGTCATCTATAGCAAGATCATTAGCTTCAGTAACTTGTTGCATTTGTTGCTGCAACAATTCTTTGAGTCGCGATTCTTGCTCATTTGTGACGTTAGGAACTCTCAAAGGTTCAACAGCTTGCACACTAATCAACAAGTCTCCGGTTCCTGTTCTTGGCGAATCCTTTAACATATAGTGCCCCAATTTTGAGTTAAGTATGCAACATAATACTTCTAGATGTTCACCAGTTGCAAGACATGTACTATCCAAACCTAATATACCTGTGTTATCGTAAGCAAAACGTAATATTGAACCAATACGTTTCCACAATAATTTTGGTTTATCAAACTCCTTCCAGTAACTGATTTGATCTTGTGTTTCAAACCATTTATTTCCAGTACGCTTTCTGCTTTTATCTTTTTGACCTCGAGAATTTGTTACGGGCTTCCCATTTATAACAATCTCCTTGCCCGCTTGCATGAGTTTCTGTTTACAGTAATCCGCAAGATTGTTATTAGCAATATCTACATTATTGTCTTCGAAGAGTGCGTTATATGCAAAAGACAATAGATAGTTCTTAATTGCAGGATAATCTTCTATGTCGTAATCTTTGGCTGGATACAAAGCCACAAGCCATTGGTCAGCCCAATCATATCCAAAACGAAGAATATCCTTGCCTCTAACAATCGGACGAAGGACTTTCGTTGTTCTATCTCTTTCGGCCTCATTCTTACAATTAGCAAGAATCTGTTCCTTTGTTGTTGTATCTATGATAAAAGCATCGTTGTTGCCAGTTAGTATTCCTCTATAGATTACGATATTCCAATTTGATATTGGATGACTATTCTTACATATTTGATCTTGTATGCCATACTCAATATCAGAGAGAATTACCCACTTGTCTGCAGAATTATAATTCATAGGATGACTATGCTCTGAGACAAAAGCTTCAAGGGAGTTTAATTGATCCTTATTGCTTTTATTGAGAACTGCGGCACAGGTATTCCCTTGATTTTTATCCTTTGAAAGAAGCAAAATATGAGTATCAACTGTTGCGCTCTCAAATATCTTTACACCAGAGAAATTCAGTAGAAGCAATGGATTTGTTTTGTTCGCAAAGTAATTGCGAAGTGCTTCTCCTGATGCAACTGTCATCCACTGGTTCTTAGTTATGAAGCATAAGTAACCTTTCTTTTTCAAGAGAATTATGCCACGCTCATAAAAGAGCATATACATATCTCCCATTCGGGTAAATGTTTCATAACCACATGGCTCATAAAGATTGCCTAATCGTCCTTCATTCTCCTGCAACTGAATATACGGCGGATTACCAATCACCACATCGAATCCGTCCTTGATGCCGAACATCCATTCAGGATCAAAGAAAGGCGACTTGCAGTTCTGGTCATACGGATTCCATGCTGCCATCATCTTTGCCTCTTCACTTGCAATGACATTATCGTCAGAAAGCATCTTTGCAAGTTCGTCGCGAAGTTCCTTGTCACGATTGCGAAGTTTAGTCTTCTGATAAACGGTCTTTGCCGTAAAGTGCTCATGACGTACCTCTTTGAGTTTGTCCTTCAATGCAACAACATCAAGTTCAAAAAGGTCATACGATTGCGGTTTCTTCAATCCTATCAAAGAATCACAAGTGACGAAATGGGTTTCAAGGTTCGGCAGGTTCGGTATTCCGTAATTCTCGTCTGCACTATCAGTCTTCTTGCAATCACAAACAAGAGATATGAAGAAACGGAGTTTGGTAATCTGAGCGGCAATAGTCTGTATATCACCACCATAGATACAGTTCTCCATTATCTGGAGTTTGAGGTCATACTTGCAGCCAGGAGCTTGAAGATTCTGCATAATCTCCACAATACGATTGAGCATACCCATTGGGAATGCACCAGAACCGCATGCAGGGTCAAGCACTTTTATAGTTTTGAGTTTTGCTATTACTTCATCATAGAATTCTCGCTGAGTTTCATCATAAACAAAACTATCCTTGAACAAAACTTTTACTTCATCTGTATTACCGAGATAAGCCTCCAAGCTGCGGTCAACCATGTAGTTGACAATCTCACGAGGAGTATAGAACGAACCACTCTGACTGCGAGCCGTGTGTTGAGTTTCTGGATTATAAGCGCCAAGAAGGTTCTCAAACACCTTTCCGAGGAGTTCTGGGTCAAGTGCTATCTGCTGTTCGGATGGTGAGTTTTCCTCTACCGTAAAGTTGTAGCGATTGAAGATGGAGATAATACCATCCTCTGGGTCGAAGAAGAGTTTGTTTGGCACGAAAGCACGCTTTGTCCAGCGACCATCTTTAATTGTAGAGTTTCGGCTGAAACCATCCTCAAAATAAGCATGGTCAACGCCGTCGCTTGTCTTGTTCTTATCAAGACATTCAAAGAGTCCGCCATTGATAAACGGGATGAACTCGAAGATGGAGAGAATCTTATCCTTGCTGATTTTGAAGAGTTCTTCGTAGCGGTAGAGCGACTTTACATCCTGCTTGCCTTGCAAATGGGCAAAGCCTCTGCGCTCTACAATCTCATTTCCATTCTTATCGTAAGAGACGGTCTTGATAGGTCGGTTGAGAGTGGCGAAGAAGAGGTTCTGAAGAATAGCCTGATAGTAGTTTGCCGACTTCATACTCTGCGCGTCAAAATCCTTCAGCCAATGGTCAACTTCCTCTGGATTGAAGAGAGCATCCGGCACAAGCCCTTTCTGCTTTATGAACCACACGAACATAAGACGAGTAATAAGACGAATCATCTTTGTGTCAAGATTCTCGCGGTCGTCAGCAGGTGTGTTTGGATTGTTTGGAAAATATACACCAGTATCTTCCTTCAACGCCCAAGTGTACCAGTCGAAGAGTTCATTATAGAACTGCTTGGTGAGAGCCTCAACGGAGAAAGCATCCTTTATATTTGAAAAAGAAACACCCTTTCGTTGAAGTTCCATGAAGCGGTCAACGGCTGTGCGATACATGTTCTGACTATCACCAAAGACAAAGGTATAACGCTTTGGTGAAGTCTTCTCGCCACGAAGGTCTGTGATGAAGGAGAGTCGCCAATGCTTTCCATCATCAAACACACCGATACCAGCATCAGCATCAATTTTGATGTAATTGGCTATCATCTGACGCAAACCTACCTTACGATTATCTATGGAGCGGTTCAGCTTCAGATAGAAGAAACCGATGCGATAAGTATCGTTAGTGTCAAGATAGCCCAGCTCGTAACCTTGTCCTTCTGCGGAATCAATATCAAGCGGCACTGGCACACGCCTCACTTCGCGTGCATTGAAGAAGTTTATTATAAGGTCTGTCCACTTCGTCAAGTCAAACGATGACTGAAACAGCTGCTGTATTTGTTCTCTTGTGTAAGCCATGGTTCTTTTTATTCAAAGGTTTCAGATGTAACAATGATAGGGTCGTCCGTGTTTTCTTCCTTCTTCAGACGCTCTGTAGGGATATGGTATTTGTCATAATACCCTTCAATAACAGGAAGAATCTCTGCTGCATGCTGAGTAACACGACTACCATCTTTCGTCATCTTGGTAATCTGCTGCTTCAACTGATTCATACTCTTTGTGAGACGGTTGTATATACCATCGTCAACATAACGCTCCAGCACAAGGAGCTTGTCGTAAACCTCATCGTTTCGGAATGCACGCTTCAGTTCACGAATGAGAGCCATGGCCTTTGTTCCGTTGTCGTTCTTCTTTTCCGTGATGGTAGGTGTAGCATTATCAGACTCCACCTCTGCCAGATAAGCATTGAAGGCTTTCTCCACATGATTGTAATGAATATCCTTGACTGCCTCAAAGTCGCCAGCCTGTTCTGTCGCCTTGGCACGGAGTATCTCTGCAGCATCCACAAACTCTGCCTTCACAGGTTTGTTGTCGCCTGTAACGATATAGAACTGGCTCTTTTGACCTTTGGTAATATAGACAACACTCGTTCTGCTCTCTACCTGAACGCCGCAGTTGGAAGGCTTGCGAACAGTACGGCTCTTTGCAGGAAGAGCCTTGATGCGCTGATAGAGTTTACGGTCGTTGGCATAGAGTTCGCGTATCTCTCTGAGCATTTCAAGTTGCTTGTCTATGCGGTCACGGACATTCTCATCAAAGAGTTTGAATGTATGAAGAACCTCCTGGCGAGAGTATATCTGTGCATCCTCGCCAAGTGCAGCGTGGAATCCTTGAAGTTTAAGGAGGGCATTCTGATAAAGTTTGATTTCTTCATCGCCTTCTGCCGATGGATAGAACATATAGTTGTATATGCAGTCAGCTACAGAACCAATACGGTTTACACGACCTATGCGCTGCATCAGTCTTGTCGCATTCCATGGAGAATCGTAGTTGACAATAACATTTGAACGGTGGAGGTTTACGCCTTCAGCAAGAACATCAGAGGTGAGAATGATATTATAGTCGTTTAGTTTCTCGCCCTTCTTGTAGTTCGCATCAAAATTCTTCTGGATATGTGGAATCTGCGTCTTACGATTGGCTGCACTAACGAAAAGGATGTCCTTTCTATTCAGGCGCTTTTTCAGTTGTTCTGTGAGATAATTGAGTGTGTCAACACTCTCTGAGAAAACAACAAGTTTGCCTGTCTTGTTCAGTTTCTTGCAGAACAATTCGCCATTAAGCAGGTCTATGAATTCATCAAGTTTAGGATCTATTTCTCCAATGGCATCCCAACGCTCGCAAAGTTCCGTTGCCTTCTCAAGGTCGTTATTCAGCATGTCAAGGAATACTGGGTTGAAGTCAGACTTCTGATAAACAAAATCAGACTTGTCAACACCTTTCTTTGCGATATCCTCAATGATAGCATCTATTTCCATATTCTTTGCCATCATGCCCTTTACGTCATAGTCAGGAGCAATGAGAATCTTGTCCTCGCTGAACATCTTTATCATGTCTTCGGTAATCTTCTTGAATGTATGCAGAGACTTTCTGAAAGCATAGAAACTGCTTTCAAGACGTTTTACCATGTGTACACGATAGATGGCGGAAAGGAGTCCTGTGATATGTTGTGCCTGTTTGTACTTTTCCTTTGCTTCACCCACAAGGAACTCAATGGCACGATAGCGAGCGTAGTCAAATCCTGTTCCATCAGGGTTCTCTTCTGCATCGTATGTATCAGCCAGCAAGGTCATGGTCTCGCCAAATAGAGTAGAAAGCTCTGGATTGAGTTCATACATACATTCATTCGGCTGTGCTATGTTAGGGAATACGATTCCCTGACGGTCAAGGTCTGCCTTATACTCATCGTTGTTAATCAGATTCTTACGAGTACGACGGACTAGGATCTTATCCAGTATTTCCGTACGCATTCGTTCGTAGATGCTATCGACTTCCTTGGTAAGTCGGTTTAGGTCATCAGGATTTTTTGCCTTAAAGCGTTCTTTCATTATTTCCTTATAACGCTTAATCCATGGCTGAAACTTGATATTCAGATTGCCCACACCATCTATATTCGACATTCGGGCATCCTGAAAGAGGAGAATGAGATTGAGGAAATCTTCAGGACGGTTGTTGAGAGGAGTGGCAGAGAGGAGCATGACTTTCTTCTGAACACCTTCTACCATACCTTCATTGATACGAGGAGACTTGCAGATACGCTGAAGTTCATCATAGCGTTCTGCCGAGTCTGAACGGAAGTTGTGAGCCTCATCCACGAGAATAAGGTCAAATTCTTCTGCGGTCTTATAGTTGTTCTTGCCTTCAAGAACTTTGTCAAGGCTACCGTTACTGATGAACTGAGTGTATCTCTTGTCAATACCGAAATCTTTGAATGTGTCTTTCCAGTTGTCTTCTACAGCAGGTGGATAGACAACCAATACATTCGTATTCTTTCCGTTTTCTTCAATAAAGCGTTTTGCTATCATTGCGCCGACAACAGTCTTGCCTGTACCGACGACATCAGCAAGGAAGAAGCCGTTGTATTGCTTCAGCATCTGATATCCTTGAATGACAGCATCCTTCTGATACTTCAACTCCATATATCCGTCTGGAAGGTCAAGAGTGAAATTGTCCTCCACCTGGTCACCGAAAGCATCTATGAGAACCTTGATGTAAAGTTCGTATGGCGTAGGCATGTTGTCAAGGTGCGTCTTTTTGCGCAATGTAGCTATGTCTTCTGGTGAAAGTGGAATAGACTCTTCCCATAGTTTCCAGAACTCCTTATGACAATAATCCACATCTGCATAATCCTTCATCGCCACATTCAGTTCGTAGCGAGGAGGACGCGTAATGCCGAGGCCTGAGTCGGAAATGTTAGAGGAACCCATTATCACCCAACCGTCAGAGTCTTCATTATGGTCTTCGGGAAGACAGAGATAGAACTTGGCATGAAGATTCTTTGATTTATCTATGCGCATCTCAACCTTACCACTTGCAAGGTCGTCACAAAGTTGAAGAATGCCTTTTTCAACCTCTTCACTATACTTTGCGCCAATGACATCATTTATGAAGTCTTGGGTAAACTGTGCTCGCGCTTCATCCTCGCCGCCAAGCATCAATAGGCTCTTATCGTGTTTGCGGAAGATGTCGTCAATATTGATTCCCACGAGAATCTTTATGACCTTTACATCTTCCAGATGCTTGCGAAGTTTGAAGTAACCTGACGAACGGAAATAACCGGCTACAGCAAGAAATGCATAAAAGTTGTGCATATTCTTTGCTATACCTTCGAACTTACCGATAAGCGGAGTATCGATATTATTAAAGAACTTGCTACTCATAGTACTGATAAGGTTATAGTTCAAGCAACTGGGAACTATCTTATCAATAATATGTAGGCTATGAGGTAGAGATAAAAGAAGGGCGTGAACTCCTCTTACGGTATCCCGGGGTACAAGCGTAGGAAATTGATGGACCCCTCACGACGTATAAGAATGATGCTCACGACCCTAACGGATCGCAATCATCAGGTTATCTTCATACGTCGTGATTGGCTTCCTATATGCTTATACGCCAAAGCCAACCATCATTGCTGTGGTTTCTATCCATCCGAACTAAGTTTCCTACGCTTGTTTCAAGGGATACCACAATGATAGCCTGTGCTGCTATATGGTTATATTTTAGTTTTTAGTTTCTGGTTTTTGGTTTGATTGATTAATTGGTTACTATTCGTTCAAAGTTCAAAAAGCGTTATTGTTTCGTTCTCAATTCAGTCAGAACGTCTTCCAATATGCAAGAATCAGATAGAAGATACAGACCGCTTTCTTCATCATGCAATAGCTTGCAGGTGCGTGATGTATAGAATACATTGAAAGCACGTGCAATATCTATTTGCAACGTTTCCGATAGACGATATACTATCCGTCCTATCTTATTCCAAAGATTCAAGTCATTAAGCATATTATTTGGTTTTAACGAATTTCAGATATTTATCTATCACTAGTTGGTTCAAAAGGCAAATCTGATGATTGGGCTGATGTTTGGATAGCTCTTGTAGCGCATATTCTTCGCTGACAGTTCCATTGATGTAACCCTCAACAGTATCTATAACCCTATCATTTGCAACGCCGCCCTCAACACAATCATAGTCTTTTGAGGAGTCATAACCTCCACGACAAGAAACGATGAATTGCAACCAAGCAGAATCGTATTGCTCAAACTTCAAATAACGGCACTCCTTGGCTATGGTGTCAATATCCAATTCGTATTCATTAACGATCGGTGTTTCCATCTGCTGTCGAGCCGTGCGGTCAGCCCAAGTCTTTGCTTGACTGTATATTCGTGTTACATAAAAGCCCTGTCCGAAATCCAAGTCCTTACGTCCAGCTTTTACCAACGGTGCTTCAATGCGGTTAACACCTCCATGAAAAACAGTTATCATGCTTTAATTCCTTTCTTTTGCTCCCAGATTGAGATTGTCTTTAGGATATCTTCCGTAACATGTTTTCTGCTTTCAGCATGGAGCACCTGATAGCAAGGAATGATGTAATCAGATATTAGATTTATCTGATTCATACGATTGAACATGACTTCAGGAGTGCAGCCAGTAGCTTTTGCCGTAGTTTCAATACATGATGCAATGAATATTGACAGGCACTCTTGTTCAGAAGGCGAATACGTATATTTTCCAGAATCTTTGCTCATAGCTTATTTCTTCTTACACACAATATATATATTCTGGGATACCACAATGATAGCCGATGTTGCTATATGGGTATATTTTAGTTTTTAGTTTTTTGTTTTACTTATTGCTTTTCTGCCGACAAAGTTACGACTTATTTAGGAAACAGACAAGAAAATGTGGTGTTTTCTTGAAAGGAAGGCTAAGAAAGACAAAAATAAATGCAGATACCCCCGCGATTATCTGCATTTTATGGTTAGAACTGGAAATATATGAATGGCTGGATGTCACTGCTCTTTACTTGTATTACGATGAAGATGACGAGGATGACGAGCAGAGCTTGCACGAAGATGTTGCTGCCTGAAACCTTTGATTTTGTCCACTCTGTGAACTTCTCAGGGAGGAAATGCAGGACATAGCCGAGTAGCATCAGTGCGGCAACTCCGCTGTAAGACATAATCCAGTCGAAGAGTATCTGTGGCTGAAAGTTGGTGAAGATGGTCGTGAGCATTGCCCATGAGTTCTCGAACGTAGCGTTGCGGAAGAATATCCAACACAGTGCTACGAAATGGAAGGTTAGGAAGACTTCTATAACTCGCTTCCAACCGGTAGGGTGGTAGTTTTTCGGACGATGGAGAAGCTCGTTCTTCTTCTTGTCAACGGCAAGAGCTACGCCATGAAGTCCGCCCCAAACGATGAAATTGAGCGACGCTCCATGCCAGAGTCCACCAAGAAGCATGGTGATGATCAAGTTGATGTACTGGCGAATCTTGCCCTTGCGGTTGCCGCCGAGCGAGATGTAGAGATAGTCTTTCAGCCATGAAGACAGCGAGATATGCCAACGACGCCAGAACTCTGTTGGCGACTCCGACTTGTAAGGCGAATTGAAGTTTATAGGGAAACGGAAACCGAGAAGCAAGGCAATACCGATTGCCATGTCTGAATATCCTGAGAAATCGCAGTAGATTTGCAATGTATAACCGTAAGTGGCAAGCAGATTCTCAAGTCCGCTATAAAGTTCCGGACGCTCAAAAACGCGCTCTACGAAGTTCACGCTGATATAGTCTGATATGACTGCCTTCTTGAACAGTCCGCTGATAATCAGGAAAACACCCTCGGAGAACATCTGCTGAGTAACAATGAGAGGCTTGCGAATATGCGGTATAAAGTCTGCTGCACGAACAATTGGGCCTGCGACAAGCTGCGGGAAGAACGACACGAAGAAGGCGTAGTCAAGCAGATTGTCGAGTGGCTTTATCTTTCCGCGGTAGATATCTATGGTATAACTGAGCGACTGGAAGGTGAAGAACGAAATGCCGACTGGTAGGAAGATGTCCCAAGGCTGGAAATTGTTCGTGAAGATTGGAGCAATCATTCCAGCGAAGAAGTTGGTGTATTTGAAGTAACCGAGCAGGCAGAGATCGATTATTACGCTGAATGCAACGAACCATCTAGCCCTGTTCTTGCCGTCAGATGGAAGGCTTGTTTTATTCTCGCTAAACGGCTCAGAAGGTTTAGCTCGGCGGTCCGAAGGAGAAAGCCAAATCCTCGCCCTACTGTCGGCTTCGATAAGTGCGTGGATTTTCTTTCCGATAAGGAAGTCACTGAGTGTCACAAAAGCGAGCAGACAGAAGTAAAGTCCGCTACTCTTGTAGTAGAAATAATAGGAGAAAAGTGTTACGAAGAGTATGCGCAGAGTGTCTTTCCTTCTCAGCCCTACATAGACGGCGGCGAAAGCAAGGAAAAGGAATAGGAAAAGCCCGCTGCTGAAAATCAGCGGCTCCTGCGGGTTGTAGGCAAACTGTTGCACTACCTTACTCCAGAGTATGTCAGAGAAAGGGAATAGCACTATCTTGTTGAAAATGATATGTTATCTTATTTTCTTGTTGAAATTGATATTTAATTATCTCTTGTTGAAGGTGTTGAAAATGTGGAATTTTTAACATTGATAAGTTTCCCCATTACTTCAACATTTTCCCCACGAGATACAATTAATTATCACTGTCTCCACGAGTTTTACATCTCCAAGTACGCTTTGCAGATGGCTTGTCCGAGAAGGCGGCCTTGAAGCTCGTAGCCAGCAGACTTGTAGTGAACGCCGTCTGGCTGCATGTAGTTTCCGCTGCGCCAGTTCTTGCAAGCATTTTCTCCACCGACAATCTCATACATGTTCCAGAGGGCGAAGTTATTGGCATTAGCAAACTTTGCAATAGCTTCGGCTACAGCCGCGTTGTACTTGTTTTCCACCTGCTGTCCATTGACTTTTTTATAACATCCAGGAGGAGTTGTGAGAAGGAATTCCACATCGTTTCCGCAGGTTTCGCGAATCAGTCTGACCAATTCCTCCATCTGCGCGATATTTCTTTCTGCGCGGTAGTTCTCATCGTAGCCTTCATTAGTGCCGAAAGACATGATGATGAGGTCTGGCTTCTGCGCCTTAATCTCTGCAAGTCGCTCAGGCTTAACGTAATAGCGTGTTGTAGCGCCATTGATGCCGATGGCAGAGAAAACGAGTCCCGGCTTTCCTGTTTCTGTTGCGATGCTTGGCTTGTTGTAGCCGATTGGGTCGTTGCCCATTGCATCAGAACCGAATGTCACGCACATTGCCTTGCGCACATTGCCCGGAAGGACATGACCGCGGACATGGGAGTCACCAATCTGAAGAACTCGTGCCTGTTCCTTTCCTTCGCTGTACTTTTGGAAGAAGCGAGTGAGGGCTTCGGGATTTTCTATCTTATTCTCCTTTGTTCCGATGAAGGTCTCTGGCATGGAAATGCTGTCAATATCATTGTTCTGTGCGCATGCAGGAAGCATGAGGAGAGTTGTTATTGCGCAGAGGATGTGTTTAATGAATTTGCGTATCATGTTTTTATCTAGTTATTTCTTTTATGTTGTTGACTTTTTCGTTTATCTTTGTGTTAGCCTTCTGGCGGACATTGTAGTTGTAGAGTCCGTTCATCAGAGCGTTGTAGAGCTTATCGGCAAGCTTCTTTCCACCGCTGTATGTCATGTGGGTGAAGTCTTTTGCCGCATCGCCTTCTTCAACCATCTTGGCTATTCCTCCTCTTCCGCCCATGGCAGAGAAAAGGTTCCAAAAAGCTATCTTGTTTTTGCGTGCAATGTTGCGCTGTGCAATGACAAGCTCCTCAATGCCCTTCATCGTAGTCGGTTTGCCACCGTTGTTTCCCTTGCATCTGTCGCTTACGCTAACCATCATGAGGGATGCTTTTGGCCATGCTTTGTGGAAATTTGCGAGAACTTTATCGAAACTTTCGCTGAAGGAAGTGTATTTGCCAGCGTCGTTAGTGACGTTAAGACCGTACTGGAAAATGATGAGATCGTATTCCCTGACAGCGGCAAACTCCTGAAGCGTGGAGAGCGGAATATACTGAAGATGGCTTCCCTTGGCAGAGACTATTCCGAAATTGTCGATGATAACGCCATTCTTTCCCTCGTTGGCAGCGAAGAAGAAGGTGGATCCTTTGCCTTCAATAGTCCATTCCACAGAGCGAATCTCTCCATCATCAGTCTTTACTACTTGCAGTTTGCTGTCTTTGCCGGAATAGAGTTCCTTGGCTTTTCTACCATTGATAGCGCACTTAATGATGGTCTTATTCGTAGGACGGAAATAGAGTAGGGAAGTGTCCCACTTGTCTGTATGCTGCTTATATCTGTATGTAGAGCCCGTGATTTTAGCCTTTCCTACGCCTTCGCAAGTGGAATAAACGCTGTTCATGCCTTGTAATTCGGCCTTGAAGTTCTTCAGTTTTGTAGGCAGATGAGAGGTGAGATTCTGATCAGTCTGTACCACAGTAGGGCGAGAAGCCGGAGACACGAGGTCAATAGTTCCCACACCGCAACCGCCGAATCGGGTCTGGAGCATATCGCGGAGGTCGCAAGTCAGTATGTCGCCACCAATGAAAGAGTCGCCGAAATAGGCTATTCTGACTGGTCTGTCAAGCTGTTTTGCTTTGTTTAAGGCGGAGTAGAAGAAATCCATCATGCGATTTCCCCTCCCTGTGGAGGGGTCGGAGGAGGTCTGAAAATCCTCTATCGGGGTAACTCCCGGGAAGATACAGTCTTTACCGAGGAGTTTCTTTCGCTCCGCTTCGGCCTCTGCTATGAGTTTTTCAGCTTCGCTTTGGGTATAGGTGGTCTTCTTGACATCGCTTAATATGTCAACTTTTCGCAGAGGTTCTTCTCCGAAGAGTGTAATCTCTGGTATATAGTATAACAAAAGAAGACCTGCTATCACCAGGGCGGGTAGCAGGAGAGTTTTTATGAGATGATTATCCTTCATTCAAAAAGTTACTGTTCGATAAACTGTCTTATCTTCTTAAGAGCTTCCAACTTTGCTGTTTCAAGATTGTCGTTGATGACTACCACATCAAAAAACTCAGCTTTTGTCAGTTCGTATTCTGCACGTTTTATACGATCTTCTATAACCTCCAGCTCGTCAGTAGCGCGAGAGAGAAGTCGATTGCGAAGCTCTTCTATTGAAGGTGGCTGGATGAAAACGCTGAGAGCCTTTTCCTTGTAATACTCCTTCACGCGCATTCCGCCATTGACGTCGATGTCGAGCACAACATTGTCTCCAGCTTGCTGCTGTTTCTCTACCTGAGATTTAAGAGTGCCATAGAAGCGGTTTGAATAGACTTCCTCATACTCAAGGAATTCGTCGTCGTCTATTTTGCTACGGAATTCGTCTGGAGTAACGAAGAAATATTCCACTCCGTTCTGCTCTTTGCCTCGTGGCGGACGCGAAGTGCAGCTCACGCTGAAGTGCATGTTGAGTTCCGGATGCTCATTCATGAGCCAATTTATGATAGTGCTTTTTCCAGAGCCGCTTGGGGCTGAGAAAATGATAATCTTTCCTTCCATTATTAAGTGAAAAGTGAAAAATGAAAAATTAAAAGGGTGGCTTTAAAGGGCGTTGAGAACCTGCTCCTTTATCTGCTCGAGTTCATCCTTCATCATCACTACAATGTTCTGCATTTCAGCGAGATTACTCTTTGAGCCGGTAGTGTTAATTTCGCGACCCATCTCCTGAGTGATGAATCCGAGTTTCTTACCCTGAGCCTCTTCGTTGAGGATTGTCTCGCGGAAATAAGTGAGGTGATTGGCAAGGCGCTGTTTTTCTTCTGAGATGTCAAGCTTCTCGATATAGTAAATGAGTTCCTGCTCAAGACGATTGCGGTCGTATTCTACATTTGGAATATTGCTGAGTGCCTCTTCTATGCGCTGGCGAATTTTCTCAACGCGCTCCTTCTCGTAAGGCTCAATTGAGAGCATGAGCTTCTCGATGTTGTCAGATTTCTCAAGGAATTTCTTCTGCAAGGCAGCACCTTCCTGAGTGCGGAATGCGATGATGTCGTCAATGGCGAGATTGATTGTTGCAAGAGTCTCTTTCCAAAGGCCCTCAGTAAGCTCGTCTTCCTCTACCTTTGCTGTGATGTCTGGCAGACGAAGAAGCGATGCAAACCAGTCCGTTGGAACATCAATGTTGTATTTCTCTGAGATAGCCAGAATCTGCTGGTGGTAGTTTTCCACGAGTGCAGCGTTAATCTGCGCTGCATCTACAGTTGCGTCTTTTTCAATCCAGATGGAAAAGTCTATCTTACCACGTACAAGACGGCTGGCAAGGAGCTGACGGATTTCAATGTCCTTTTCGCGGAAAAGTGGAGCTATACGAGTCTGGATATCAGCGTTCTTTGAGTTGAGAGACTTTATTTCAACATGTATTTTCTTGTTGTCGATTACGGCTTCTGCTTTACCGAAGCCTGTCATAGATTGTATCATATTTGTTGTTTTTTTCTGAAAGAGTACAATTAAATTGCCACAAAAATGCGGCATAATAGGCTGCAAAGTTATTAAAATTTATAAATATTCCGTATTAAGATTATTATTAATGTGTCGGTAGATTGACTATTAGCAAACAAAAAGCCTTCCTATTTGCAGTGGAAGGCTTTTTGCGTATATAAGACGATACGGTTCTTTGGCTATGTGTTTGCAAAGCGGATTATGATTTTCTTTCCGCTGACAAGAATGCCGTTTCCGCGCGAGTTACCGCTTGTGTCACGCATGATCTGACGACTGATAAGCATAGGAATGTTTCTTGATTCAGGAGAAAAACAGTCTGCATCTGTCAGGTTTGGAGCATCTATGATAAGGTCTGTATATTGTCCATTGCGCTCTGCATGAATGTTCAGCGATTTTGTATCAAGGAATTTCTTGAGTTGAAGTTTCATGTAGGAAAACAAGTCTTCGTCGGTCTTGATTCTTGTGTTATTGTCAATGCTGATCATTTGCAGCTTTATTCCTGACGAGAGTTTCTGGCCGGAAAGCTGTTGCGACAATGTTGTGTAGAGTTGTTCATAGAACATGGCAAGTTCGGAAACTTCCTGTATGTCGCTTTCCGTTTTTAGTAAATTGGCAATGCGACTCGGATAATACATCGTTTCGTGCTTGATGGCAGAGAGACCGTTGGTAATAATGTTGTTGGCAATGTGCATAGATTCGTTCTCGTAAGACAGTTGCTCAACAAGCGAGTTCTTCTCGTCGATGCTCAGCTCTTCGCGATAATCCTCTAGTTTGCTTCTGCGCAATCGCATGAGATAAACTGCCAAAACGATGACGATTATGAGTATCAGTACGATGATGTTTGCAATTCGCCAGACATCTTTCATTTTGTCTAGGAACAACTGTTGCTCATTGCAGTATTTTCTCAAATCTTCATTATTGTTGGACAATCGTCTGAGAACACTCTCGTAAACGCTGTTGTAGGAACGGTAATCTTCCCAACGATGAAGTGCGAGTGAGGCAATGGCTGCCTCATTGTAAACGTCAATGGTTATCTCGTCCATCAAGGTCGGGTCTGAATAGGTCTGAAGGAGGCACAACTGTACGGAGTCTGCGTAGAGTAGGGTGTGCTCGTAGTTTCCGTCAATGTTTGCGTAGTAGGCGGAATCGGCAAGGTTTGCAGCCTGTCTTAGAATGGAGTCTGTGATGTTTTCCGTGTATCTTGTAGGGCGAGCGGAAACGGTTTGTGTAGATGAAAGTGTCAGAAAGAGTATGTTAGCTATAAGAATTGCTAACGTTCTTACTACGGGAAGACGGAAAAAGAAACGCGAACCGACACCGAGAGTGGATTCAACGCCAATCATGCAACAATTGAACATGCTACCGGCTTTTTTGTAACTGTTGATGATGCCGCGGCAATTCAGGAGTCCGAAGCCGTGGCCGTTTGTTATGGAGTGGCTGAATATGTTTGCGGCAACTTCTTCGCTCATTCCTTTGCCTGTATCTTTGACGCTGAGCTCCAGATAGTTGTCTTTCTGCTCTGCATAGATGGAAATCTTACCGTCAGCCCCAATCGCTTTGCGTGCATTGTCGGCAAGAGTGTTGAGCATGAAGAGCGTAAGCACCCTGTCTGCCTTAACTTTTGTTTCGTTAGGCTGGACATCTATATTAATGTTCTGTAAGGCAAACGTCTTCTCGTTTCTTTTCAGAATGTCAAATAGTTCGTTGATGGAGAATGTTTCTATCTTTGTGGATGGTCTGCCCTGTTCGAGGGTTATCCATTCCGTGAGCAGGTTGTTGTATTTCTCAATTTGCTGTAAGATTTCTTCCGCATATTCCAAGTTGTTGGTTTCTATGGACTTGCGCATTCTTGCTATCAATGGAGTTACCGTATTTGCTACAAATAATTTGCTGCGTTTGTCAATATTCTGCTCCTTACTTGACCTGAGTTTGTGTTGCAAAATAGCAATTTTCTCCTCGATATCTTCTGCCTGAAGATTATAGTCTTTCTTTTTCAGTATCTTTTCTCCCGTCTTTTCGTCTTTACTGTATTTCTCCTTGAAGTAGATGAAGGCAATGAGCAACACTACAAGTGAAATGGCAAGCAATGTGATTTTTATGCTGAGCCACTGTGATTCATCTTGAATCCTGTTGGATTCTTTTACGAGATTATTGTCTTGACTCGCCTGATCGCGAATGTCAAGGTACATGTTGCGATGATAGTCGCTTTGCTGCTTGTCGTCGAGTGCAGAGAATATTAGGCAATATTGCTCGTGAATGTCGGCTGCCAATTCAAGGTTATCTTGAATCTTGCCTTTGCTTAGTTCTGCCTTGTTGTTAAAATAAAGTGCGCTGTCGTATTTCCCGATTTCAAACATTTCTCGGGATTTGTCAAGCATTTTCTTGTTTGTGGACACGGAGGCATCTGCGTCCGTATTTGTCGCATTGTTGCTGATGCTGGATACGTAATTACCCTGTGCCAAACAGAATGTTGAGCACAGGGTAAAGAGTAGTAATATTATGCACTTATTTAATACTGAATTCTGCATACTGAATTCTGCAATCAAATAAGGATTAACCGCGGATCTTAGCGATTACGTCAAGGCACTCCTTGCACTTGTCTGTAACATACTGCCAATCTTCTGCCTTAACCTTATCGCCAGGGAAGAGCTTAGAGCCCATACCTACGCAGAATACACCAGCCTTGAACCACTTTGTGAGGTTCTCTTCCTCAGGAGCAACGCCACCAGTAACCATGATCTTTGACCATGGCATTGGAGCCATAAGACCCTTTACGAGGTTTGGACCTACAACGTCACCAGGGAATACCTTAGTGAAGTCGCAGCCAACTTCCTGTGCCTTACCAATCTCAGAAGGTGTAAGACAGCCTGGGCAGTAAGTTACGCAACGGCGGTTGCAGACAACAGCTACATCTGGGTTAAAGAGTGGACCTACAACGAAGTTTGCTCCCAACTGGATGTACATAGCAGCTGTAGGAGCGTCAACAACAGAACCGATACCGAGAGCCATCTCTGGGCATTCTGTTGCAACATACTTAGAAAGCTCTGCGAAAACCTCCTGTGCGAAGTCGCCACGGTTAGTGAACTCAAAAGCGCGAACGCCACCTTCGTAGCAAGCCTTTACGACCTTCTTTGCTACCTCTGCGTCCTTATGATAGAATACTGGTACCATTGGTGCGGCAGCAATCTTAGCCATCACCTGGAATTTGTCGAATTTTGCCATAAGACCTCCCCCCGGCCCCTTCCTTTCAGGACGGGGAGTGATATGTTTATACTCCTTGGGAGAGTGTGGAGTTTTATTGTTAGTATTATTATGATTTGGGGGCTATCTCTGCACGCGACCGTTAGCGTTACCACCAGCGAGAGCCTCTACTTCATCAACACCTACGAGGTTGAAGTCGCCGTTGATAGTGTGCTTGAGAGCTGAAGCTGCAACTGCGAATTCGAGAGCTTCGCCCTGAGTTGGCTTTGTGAGGAGACCGTGGATAAGACCACCAGAGAATGAGTCACCACCACCTACGCGGTCGATGATTGGGTTAATCTCGTAACGCTTGCTCTGGTAGAACTCTTCACCGTTGTAGATGAGAGCCTTCCAGCCGTTGAATGTTGCAGAGAATGACTCACGGAGAGTAGAAACAACATACTTGAAGCCGAACTCTTCCTTCATCTGCTTGAAGATTCCTTCGTAACCTGCAGCATTAGTCTCGCCACCTTCTACGTCAGCGTCTGGCTTGAAGCCGAGGCAGAGCTCTGCGTCCTCTTCATTACCGATACAAACGTCAACATACTGCATCAAAGGACGCATGATTGAGATAGCCTTCTCTGAAGTCCAGAGCTTCTTGCGGAAGTTGAGGTCAACAGATACTGTTACGCCGTGACGCTTTGCAGCCTCGCAAGCGAGCTTAGTCAGCTCAGCAGCCTTGTCAGAAACAGCTGGTGTGATACCTGACCAGTGGAACCAGTCTGCACCTTCCATGATAGCATCGAAGTCGAAGTCTGATGGATCAGCCTCTGCAATAGCAGAGTTTGCGCGGTCGTATATAACCTTTGAAGGGCGCATAGAAGCACCTGTCTCGCAGTAGTAGAGACCTACGCGGTCGCCACCACGAGCAACGAAGTCTGTATTAACGCCATAACGACGGAGAGCGTTTACTGCAATCTGACCGATTTCGTGCTTTGGGAGCTTTGATACGAAGTAAGCATCGTGACCATAGTTTGCAACAGAAACTGCTACGTTAGCTTCGCCACCACCAGGGATAACACGAAGAACATCAGTCTGGATGAAACGATCCTGACCGTTAGGAGAAAGGCGGAGCATAATCTCGCCAAGAGTAACTACTTTAGCCATAGTTTTAATTTAGTTATTTTTAAGTTATATTTATTGATTTCCTAATTAGTAAAAATGTAATTTAGACTTTGCAAAATTACTAATTTTTAATTGAAATAATAAAAGATATTGGCAGAAAATTAGAAAATCTGCCAATATTTTTTATTTAAATCTTGTATTTGATACATTTTTTGCGGAAATAATGTTTGTTATTCGCTCTTCATCATCTTTTTGCTGTACCAAATGATGACTGCGAAGCATACGAGTGGAACGACGAAAGAGACGTTTACGGATGGAAGTCCGCCGATTAGATGCTCGCTGCCTCCGGCGTCCATGATGGCTGCCTGAAGTGGTGGCAACACGCTTCCGCCGAGGATACTCATGATGAGTCCTGCTGCGCCAATCTCTGCGTCGCGACCGATGTCTTTAAGTCCGATGCCGTAGATGGTTGGGAACATAAGCGACATGCAGGCGCTGACAAGTACGAGACAGTATATTCCATAGCCGTTAGTGCCTGTGATGACTCCGATAAGGAGGAAGAAAGCTATTGTTGCGAAGATAAGGAGCATCTTTGCTGGCTTGAAATACTTCATGAGATATGTGCAGATGAAGCGGAAGACGATGAATGAAGCCATCGCTACGATGTTGAAGAGCTGAGCTTGCTTAGCAGCCTCGCCTTCTGAAAGTCCGTCTTGCATGAAGTAGTATTTGCCGTACTGGATGATGAATGTCCAACACATAATCTGTACACCCACATAGAAGAACTGTGCCACAACGCTCCATATGTAGCGCTTGTTCTTCCACAATCGGCTGAAAGTCTGAGCGATACCGTCGTTGCCGTCTTCTATCTTCGTCTGCGTGTTAGGAATCTTTGTAAACCAAAGTATCATGAACACGGCTACGATGACTGCTGCAATTATAAGGTATGGACCTATAAGTACAGAAAGATCTTGCTCCTTTAATGATTCAAAGGCATCTTGTGTAAGGTTAGCGCGTTCTTCTGATGTCATTGGCGAGAGGTTTGCCTGAATGACGAACATAGCCACGAACATACCGCTGATAGAGCCTAACGGATTGAACGACTGCGCCATATTCAGTCGGCGTGTGGCTGTTTCCTCACCACCCATTGAGAGTATGAATGGATTTGCTGATGTCTCAAGGAATGAGAGTCCGCAGGTGAGGATGAAGTAAGCTGCGAGGAACGGATAGAAATTGCCGGAAAGTTTAACCGGGAAGAAGAGCAAAGCTCCCGTTGCGTACAAGCCGAGTCCCATAAGTATTCCCGCCTTGTAGCTACGCTTCTTTATGAACATGGCAGCAGGAAAAGCCATGCAGAAATATCCGCCGTAGAAAGCTACCTGTACTAGGGTTCCCTCGGTTACGCTCATGCGGAAGATGCGCGAGAAGGCTTCCACCATCGGGTTTGTAATGTCATTGGCAAAGCCCCATAGGGCAAAACACGATGTAATGAGAATGAACGGCACGAGATAGCTGACACCGTTTTTCTTCAAGAGAGAGTTTTCTTTGTTTTCCATATTTAAGGTTTAGTTATACTTTATTGATAGGTTCTCCTGTCTTTTGGTAGTTCTTTATATTGTTTATAATGGTCATGTTCAGACGGTAGAGCGCCTCTTCAGACATCCATGCGTTGTGTGGCGTGATGTATGCCCGAGGATGATCCATTAAAGGATTGTCTTTCTTTGCTGGTTCTGCGGAGATAACGTCTGCGGCAAAGGCTCCAACCTTTCCAGAGTCAAGTGCCTGGCGCATGTCGGCTTCGTCTATGAGTCCGCCGCGAGCTGTGTTTACGATGATTACGCCGTCTTTCATCTTCTTGATGGATTCCTCGTTTATCATCTTTGCATTATTCTCAGTCAGAGGGCAATGAAGTGTGATGATGTCGCATGATGAGTAGAAGTCGTCCTCGCCGTTAGCCACTCTTGTCGAGCCGGCTGTGTTCTCCGCTACGGCGAGAAGGGAGTCGGGTAGGGTAGTCTTGCTTGATAGTGCCACCACATTCATGCCGAATGCCATGGCTATATTTGCCACACGCTGACCTATAGCACCGAGTCCGACAATGCCGATAGTCTTGTCTGTCAGCTCGTAGATAGGGGAGTCGGCGTAGCAGAAGTCGGTTGTGCTGCTCCACGCTCCGCCGCGATTCTTCTGCGCGTAATGTTCTGCGCGTGTGTATATATTTAATATATGTGAGAAGACGAGCTGCGCAACGCTATTCGTGCTGTATGCCGGTACATTGCTACACCAGATATTGTTGGCGTGGCAGTAGTTCAGGTCAACCACATTCGTGCCGGTGGAAGCCATGATGATGTATTTCGCTTCTGGCAACTGCTTAAGATGGTCGGGAGTTATTATGACTTTATTGGTCAATAGAATCTCTGCCCCCTCGCTGCGTTTTACTACGAGGTCGGGAGTAGTATCGTGGTAGATATCAACCTCAAACTTGGAAAGTATCTCCTTCCATTCAGGAAGGTTAAGCTTCAGGCCTATGTCGGTCAGGATGGTTAGTTTCATGGTAAGATAGCCCCTAGCCCCCAAAGGGGGAACTTTAAATAGTTTTGCGGGGATGTTTATGGAGGTGCGCTGCCCTCAACGCACCACGCGGGATAGAATGTAATATTTGTTTTGCAATAGTTTTCTGTTGGGCGAACATTTGTGAGCCGTGATTCAGTTTTTTTTCGTACAAACGGCTCGGAAATCCTCGCCCTACATCAGATCGACTTTAATCCATTTCCCTCCCCGTCCTGTAAAGAAGGAGTTGGGGGAAGGTCTAGACCTCAAACACTTCGTAGTCTTCTAGTTCCTCGATGTCGTCTATGAGGTCGTCGTCTTCGCTTGGCTCTATGAGGTCGGCTTCAAGGTCGTAGTCGTCCTCTGCCTTCACCTCAGCTGCGAAGCGTGTCATGTCCTTATCGCGGTGGACGAGCGAGTCTTCCGCCATAACCGTCTGAAGCTTGTTGCTCTCTGAGTTGAGCTCTGCCCAGAGAAGGTCCTTCAGCTCGTCAATTCCCTGACCAGTAACGGCAGAGATGAACACCACCTGAACGTCCTGCGGCGTAGTCTCGCGGAGCATGTCGCAGAGTTCCTCGTCCAGGAGGTCGCACTTCGTGATAGCCAGAACGCGATGCTTCTCAAGCAGCTCGGGGTTGAACTTCTCAAGCTCCTGAAGCAGGATGTTGTATTCCTTCAGAATGTCCTCCGTATCGCCTGGCACCATGAAGAGCAGAAGCGAGTTGCGCTCTATGTGACGGAGGAACCGCAGACCGAGTCCCCTGCCTTCCGCAGCACCTTCTATGATGCCCGGAATGTCCGCCATAACGAACGATTTGTTGTCGCGGTAAGGCACTATTCCGAGCGAAGGTTCAAGTGTCGTGAAAGGATAGTTTGCTATCTTTGGTCGAGCCGATGAGAGAGCAGACACGAGAGTACTCTTACCTGCGTTAGGGAAACCTACGAGACCCACATCGGCAAGCAGTTTCAATTCCATTATTACGGTACGTTCCTGCATAGGTTCGCCTGGCTGAGCGTAGCGCGGAGCCTGGTTGGTAGCGGTACGAAACTGGAAGTTTCCGAGTCCGCCCTTACCGCCTTTCAGTAGCATTACAACCTGTCCGTCATGGTTGACGTCGCAGATGTACTTTCCCGTTTCTGCGTCATATACGACGGTTCCACAAGGCACATCAATATAGATGTCCTTACCGTCTGTTCCGTGACACTTGTCGCGACCGCCGTTTCCGCCATGTTCCGCGAAGATATGGCGCTGGAACTTCAGGTGGAGCAGGGTCCAGTAGTTATGGTTTCCGCGAAGGTAGATGCTGCCGCCCTTACCTCCGTCGCCACCGTCTGGTCCGCCGTTAGGGTTGTATTTTACGTGACGAAGATGCATGGATCCACGACCGCCCTTTCCCGAACGGCAATGGATTTTAACGTAGTCTATGAAGTTTGATTCTGCCAAAGTGTTCTTTTTATTTTAAGTGTTGTAGGGCGAGGATTTCCTTAAATATTATCAACAACAGCCTTGATGTCGCCAAAGATGCGGTCGAGTTCGCCGAGGCCGTTAATGTGGTGATGAAGACCTTCCTTCTCGTACCAGTCGATGAGAGGAGAAGTCTGGTTCTTGTAAACTGTGAGGCGCTTCTTGATAGTCTCCTCGTTGTCGTCGCTTCTGCCGCTCTGCTTGCCACGGTTGATGAGTCGTGTCATTAGCTCGTCCTCTGGAACATCGAGTTCTATCATGGCCGCAATCTTATGTCCGCGCTCAGCGAGCATCTTCTTGAGAGCCTCAGCCTGTGGGATGGTGCGTGGGAAACCGTCGAAGATAACACCCTTATGCTCCTTGCCGAAGCTGTCGTAAACACTTGCGAGAATGTCTATCATGAGCTCGTCTGGAATGAGCTGCCCCTTGCTGATGAAGGCGTCTGCTGTCTTTCCGAGTTCTGTTCCTGCCTTGATTTCTGCACGAAGCACATCGCCTGTTGAGATGTGCTCAAGACCATATTCTGCGATGATCTTGTCGCTCTGTGTGCCCTTGCCTGAGCCAGGAGCACCGAAGATTACAATGTTCTTCATTTTAGTAAAGTATAGTTTTGTTTTTGGTTTTTATTTTTTATTTTTTATTTTTTGGGGCTTACTCCACCACATAAATATCGCGAAGCTGTCGTCCCTGTTGGTCGTAGTCCAGACCGTAGCCTACGATGAAGTCGTTAGGAATCTCCATAGCGCAGTAGTCTATCTTGATGTCCTCTTCCAATTTGCCCGGTTTGAAGAGCAGTGTGCAAACCTTTATCTCCTTCGGTCTGCGAGTGCCGAGGCTTTCTAGCATCTGCTTCATTGAACGACCTGTATCCACGATGTCCTCCACGATGACTACTGTTCTGCCTTCCAAATCCTCGTTTATGCCCATCACTTCCGTCACCTTGCCGGTTGACATTGTGCCCTGATAAGAGGCGAGCTTTACGAACGAAATCTCCATCGGGAAGTTTAGGTGGCGAGTAAGGTCTGCGGCGAAAATGTAGGCTCCGTTGAGCACGGCGAGGAAGAGCGGATTCTTGTCTTTCAGCTCCTCGTTCATCTTCTCTGCAACGGCCTTTACGCGCTCCAGAATCTGAGCCTCAGTGAGGTATGGCTTAAACCATTTATCGTGTATTTTTATTGATTCCATAGTGGATAAATTAATGGGCAAAAATGTTTTGAAACGCATGTTTTTAGCGTTTTTTTCGTGGCAAATTTACTAAAAATCTTTGAAATGTGAAAAAAGATTGCCAAAAATACACAAGTATTGATATATTTTTTGTATTTTTGCACCGATGAAACTCTTTACAAGCCAAGAAATACACGAACTTGACACCTATACAATAGAGCATGAACCCATACGTTCAGTCGATTTGATGGAGCGTGCTGCGAAGGTAATGACTCAGACCATCATAAGCCGGTGGTCAAACATTGTTCCTGTCGTTGTTTTTGCTGGTCCGAGAAACAATGGAGGAGATGCTCTTGCCATTGCACGTATGCTCGCAGAGAAGCGGTATAACGTGTCGGCCTATCTATTCAATACAAAGAAGGCACTGTCGGAGGATTGCGCTATAAATCGCGAGAGACTTAAGGAAATTAAGTCTGTTCATTTTGCTGAGATTATTGATGAATTTAATCCGCCTACTTTGAAGGATGGTATGCTTGTCGTTGACGGGCTTTTTGGTACTGGCATTAATCGCCCTCTTGGTGGAGGATTCGCTGCACTTGTAAAGCTTATTAATCAGTCTGAGGCAGATGTTGTCAGCATAGACATTCCGTCTGGTTTAATGTCAGAAGATAATGCATCGAATATCCCTTCGAATATTATTCGAGCCAATATGACTCTCTCGCTTCATCAACCAAAGCTTTCGTTTTTCTTCCCGGAATATCAGAAATTTCTTGGCGAGGTAAAGGTTCTTGATATTCAACTCAGTGCAGAGGGGCAGCGCAAGATTGATAGTAATTTCTATACTTTGGAGGAATATGATATGCGCAAAATGATTAAACAGCGTAGTCCATTTGCTCATAAAGGTAGTATGGGGTATTCTCTTCTTGTTGCAGGATGCTATGGTATGTGTGGAGCTGCTGTACTTGCAGCAAAGGCTTGCTTGCGTTCTGGAACCGGAAAACTTGCTATTCGTTCTCCTAGAAAGAATAATGATATTTTGCAGATTGCTGTGCCAGAAGCAGTATTGATGCTTGATGGTAGCGAATACAATTTTACGGAAGCTATTGATTCTTCTGATTTTGATTCTATTGGAATGGGGCCTGGGCTTGGTACGAAAGAACCAACTGCCATAGCTATGATTTCTCAGATACGTCGTTCTCAAAAGAAACCGTGTGTACTTGATGCTGATGCGTTGAATATTTTAGCAACACATCGTGCATGGTTGCAGCAAATTCCGCAAGGAACTATACTCACTCCGCATCCGAAAGAGTTTGACCGTTTGTACGAACGTCCTGCCAAAGAAAGCTATGAGCGGCTTTGTAATGCTCGTGAATTGGCAAAGCGTTTGGGATGTTTTATCATTCTTAAGGGACATTACTCTATGCTTTGCACTCCAAATGATATGGTTTACATCAACACAACAGGTAATGCTGGTATGGCTACTGCGGGTAGTGGAGATGTACTTCTCGGCATAATAACTGCTTTTCTTGCCAGGGGGTATGAACGCGAACAGGCTGCTTGCCTCGGAATGTACTTGCATGGTTTGGCAGGCGATATTGCTGCCGAGGAAAAGGGGGTAGAAAGTCTTATTGCTTCAGACATCATAGAAGCTTTGCCAAAAGCATTCAAAAAGCTATACAATTGATAAGTAGGTGCTCACCTACTTATAGTAGTTTTACTCTCTTTGGACAATTACACTTTAATACTGATAGATCTTGCTATAGTCATTGCGGTTGTCCAACAAGCTTGGAAATTGAAGCCTCCGGTTACTCCGTCAATGTCAAGAACCTCACCGGCGAAATGCAGTCCTGGCAGATGTTTGCTTTCAAGAGTATTCTTGTCAACTGATGAGAGGGAGATGCCTCCGCAGGTTACGAATTCGTCTTTGTGCTTGTAGCGACCAGAGATTTTGTATGTGTCGTTTGATAGTGTTTCAATGAGTTTGTTTATATGCTTCTTTGAAAGGTCAAGGTAGCGAAGGGCATAGCCGTCTTTTGTCGTGAGTTCGGTAGAGTCAAAGCTTCTGCGCAGAAGATGTTGCCAAAGGCGGTTTTGTAGTTGTGAGAAAGGACTGGTGATAATCTCTTTTTTACGATTGTCGTTGATGAACTTGTTTAGTTCGGCTTCTATTTCGGAAAGTGATTTGTTGAGCCAGTTGATGCTCAGCGGAGCTTTGTAGTCATTGTCTGCAAGAAAACGAGCTGCGTGGCTTGAAAGCTTCAGCGTAGCAGGACCGCTAACGCCCCAATGTGTAAGAAGTAGAGCATCGCAAGAGCGGAATTTTGTGCCCTGAATCTTCATTTCTACAGGTTCTATGACTAAGCCTGTGAGAGAACGAAGAGATTCGTCTTCTATGGAAAATGTGAAAAGTGAAGGGATTGGTTCGGACATTTCATGGCCGAGATAATCCAATTCTTCATAGATGGAAGATTTTTTTGAAATTCCACCTGTAGCAAGTATGACAGTGTCATATCTGCTTTTAAGTTCTGAAATTGATTCTATCTTTGAGTCAAAAAGCGTCTTTACGCCATATCTTTTGCAATAGAGCGTAAGAGTATCTATGACGGTTTGTGAGTTCTGGCTGACAGGAAAGATGCATTCGTCTTCCTGAGCAACGAGTTTTACACCGTGATTTTCCCACCATTTATGAGAATCTGACGGAGAGAATGATTTGAAGAGTCTTTTGAGAAGTTTGTGTCCGCGAGGGTAAACATCTTTCAAGTCTTTTATGTTATTGAAAGTGTTGGATATATTGCAGCGTCCTCCGCCCGAGACTTTCACTTTGCGCAAAGGCTTAGAGCCACTCTCGTAGATAGTTACGGAGTGGCTCTTATTAAGTTCTTTTATGGCAACGGCAAGGAAATATCCTGCAGCACCACCGCCAATAATTGCAATGTTCATGATTTTTTTTCAAGTTTCGCTGGCTCAACTTGAGGCTAATGGGTAATAGGTAATGGCTATTGGCCACCTGCGAACTGTTGCGGATTAGAAATTACCCATTAGCCATTACTCATTAGCCTCAACTTTGCGCGCAAAGTTGAATTATTATTCAGTAATGTCGATGTAGAAGAGGTTTGTAGAAGCATTCTTCGTAAGTTCATAGCTACCAGCTTCGATGTCCATTATGACCTGACCGTTAGCATCAGAAGCCTTTGTTGTGCCGTTAACCTTTATTGCCTTTTCATTGTTTTTCTCTGCAAAGACGAGGGTAAGCTTAAGAGCTTTTGATGTAGTAAACTTAACAGAAGTAGAAGATTCCATCTTCAGACAGTCAGAATATGTAGTACCCTTATATGTGACAGTTCCCTTTGAGTTAGAATAGCTGCCGGAAACTGTGAACTGAGTTGGGTTCGAGCAAGCCCTACCAACGAAGTTGCAAGATGTAGGACCGTCGATTGTTGAAGATGAAGGAGTCGTATTACCACCTTCGTTGCCACCAGTTTCGCCGCCAGTGTTTCCACCTTCGTTGCCGCCAGTGTTTCCACCAGGGTTATTGATAGGAGTCTCGCCGAAGAAGCCAACGAGAGAAGACTTGTAGCCCTGAATAGCAGACTTGAGAGCCTTGTTTACGCTGTAATCCTTGTCATCAGCATTTGTGAAAGTCCACTTGAAATCGCCGTGACCAAGACGACCTGCGCCAGTCCAACCTGTAACTTCACCAGGAACGTCGTCAGCAGCGAGAGCCTCGTAAGAGTAAATCTTTGAAGCGTCTGTATCAAAGTTATTGTAGCCAGCACCACCGAGAACAGCCTTTACGCTTGAAGGAACCTGCTCGTCGCGAGTAGCTGCCTCGTAAGCATCAAACTGAGTGCTATTCTGCTGGTAAGTAACGTAGCGAGTTGCGCCAATAATCTTGTTACCGTAAGACTTGATCATACCGCCAGCTTCACCAGAGAATGTACCCTTTGAATCTGTAGCAATGTCAGAACCCTGCTTAGAGATGAGCATAGGGTACTTAGTGTTACGGAAGTAGTTGCCCTCCACGAAGATATCAGAATCAGTAGTTGCTCCAACACCATACTTCGCAACGCCGTCGTAATAGTTGTTGAGAACATGAACAGTCATACAGCGAACACGTGGATGACGAGAGTCAGAATGGTCGAACCAGTTGCCGATGTAAGAGATATATTCCTCAGAATCACCTCCCATACCGCAGAGAGAAGCCTTACCAGAATCCCAAAGGTGGTTGTAAGACATAGTAGTCATACGAGAGTTGCCCTTAATGTCAAGAGTACCGTCACCCTTAGCCTGGTCAGCATCGCCACCTGTTGCACCATAGAAAAGGTCGAGGTTGTGAATCCAGAGGTGCTCGTTGTTAGTGTCCATAGACACGCAGTCGTCCATGCAATCCATGATGGCGAAGTTACGCATTTCCACATAACCGCAGTTGCGGATAAGGAAACCATAGCCATGAACTGTTGCATCATCGCCGATACCTTCAACTGTGATAGGCATGTAGCCATAGTTTTCGGCAGCCTTAATCTGAAGACCTTCTTCTGAACTTGCGATGGCATCGAGGTCAGCCTTGGCAACCTTACCGATGAGACGGATAGCGATAGGAGTCTTCTCGCCTTTCTTTTGGTAAGCGCTGAGAATAGCCTGAAGACCAGTGAATGTCTGCATCTTGCCTTCGTAGAGAACAGTAGCCTGGACAGTCTTTGCATTAGTTGCAGTTACATAGATAACTACAGCATTAGGAAGAAGCTTACCAGTCTTGTCGTAAGCACCAATCTCGTGAGCCATATTGAAGTGAGCAAAGCCACGGCGGTCGTAAGCCTTTACGGTCATGCCGAGAGCCTCAGAGGCAGAAGAAGAAATCTCGTTGCCATTTTCGTCAACTGCCACAACCTTCATGTCATAACTTCCAGCAGGAAGTCCAACCATGTCTGCGCGACCGTAAGTGCCATAGTTGCGGATGAGCTGGGCATCAATCTTGGTATAAGCAGAGAAATGACCGCCCTTTACGTAAACATTATATGCCTTTGCCTCTGAGATAGGTGAAAACTTTATGTAAGCGCTTTCAAGCCAGCCCTTAGCCTCGGTAATCTGAATGCCACCATTCTTAATGTCCTGAGCCTCTGCACCAGTAGGCTGACCTTTGAAGAACTTGATGTCGGAGAGAGTTCCGTTGTAATAGTCGGCTTCAACACCAGCGGCAGCAGATTCCACGAGAACCTTCTTACCATCAATGTTCACTGCCTTGAGTTCTGCTGTGTTGTAGTAGAAGTTATCGCCGTTGGAAAGCGTAAGCTGCATCTGGTTGTTGTTGGCGTTCTTGAAGACAGAGTTTGTGGTCTTGTTGAGAGAAGATGGGTCTGGAGCAGGCTCTTCGTTAGGGTCAATAACGCTGATGAGATATACATACATACCACCTGTTGACTGGAGAGTGATGTCGCCATCGGCAGTTACTTCGCCTGTGAACTCTAGAGTTGTAGAAGAAGTTCCATCAAGTTTGCCGAAAGTTTCGGAAGTGACATTCGTAGCTTTGATTGTACGTTTTGTGTCCTTGCTTGAACACTGAGCCTTAACAGTTACCTTATAGCCAGCCTTGACATTCTTTATCTTAACAATAGTTGCGCTATTGTTGAGTGTAAGGCAACTCTTTTTGGCATCTATACGGACGAATTCCGATGTATTTGCAGCTGTAAAAAAGAGACCTTCTGTGAAATAAAGGGTCTTGCCATTGGCTTTAAGTTCCTCGTCATTAATGGCATAGAGGTTACCCCAACGGTTGTTGGAAGAATCGTATTTCCAGTTTGTGGCATCAGCGTTGAGGTTTGTGACATCAATATCAGGAATACCTTCGCCAGAGAAATCCCATGTCTGGGCATTAGCTGATAAAGCAAAGAAAGCCATGAGAAGGCTTACGATAGAATAAAGTCTTTTCATAGCTATTACTTTTTAATGAATTTAACAGTTTTTTCTGCCGATTTGATGATGTAGATGCCAGCAGGGAGCGACTCAATAGATGAGCGCATCTGGCGACCATTTGTGTCGTAAATCTTATTGATTTCGCCATTTTGATTTACAGAAGAAACGGTAATGGCAGTTGGATCTTCATAGAATGCGATAACTAATTCTTCCAAATCAACGGTTTGTGAAGATCCGTCGGTGAATTGGAGGTTGATGTTGTCACCAGAGAAAGTGATGGTCTGAACAGTTTTGTTGACCTCAGAGCCATTGATGGTGACAGTCTGCTTTGTGTTATCGTCAGCAAAAGCAGAGGTCCCCATGGATAGGGCGATGGTGGTTAATAGAAAAAGCTTTTTCATTATAATAATGGTTAGGTTTATTCGTGCAGATACCCGAAGCATTGTAGCCTCGGGCATTCTCATGTTATCGGAGATCGTTAATCTCTGCGTTAAGGTATTGTTTTTTGTTGAACTTAAAAGTAGAGTCAGGAAGTGACTTTGACTGATAGTTTGACAGAGTCACGTTTGTCCATCCTTTGCTATTGAGGAAACGTATTTGTGTAGGCTGAAGCTTGGCATTGAGAGTTACGTAAATCTCTTTTATGCTCTGGCTTCCATTCCCTTTCATGTAAACCTCTGTTCCTGCAGAAACCTTTTTTTCTGTGAGTGTGTAACCATTCTTGTATAGGTTGAGTATTGCGTATGGATTGACGGCAGAAACCTTCTTGGAGTTTGGGGTTGTGATGTTTACCTCATCGGTGGACTTCATGTATGTCCACAGTGTTTGTCCATCAAACCACATGACGGCTTGTGAGCCACGGGCACAATATTTGTTGCCTTTCATCTGGAGAGTGCCGGATTCATTGAGTAATCCTGTAGCCTTGAAATTTACGGAAACACTTGACTTGGAAAGAGCTGCAACAGCCTTGTCCATAGTTGACTTTGCGTTTTGTGCAAAAGAACTTACTGCCAAGCAGATGGCAAATATGAGAGTAAGAGTCTTTTTCATAAGTTTACTTTTTAGTTGTTTTGTTTATATGAAACAACCAAGAAGGCAAAAATAACATGCCTTTAACATTTATTAGGTGTCGTTTAAGACTTTTTTACAAGAGGATTTGTCTTGCTTAGAGGCTTTATTGAATTACGTTCGTGTTTGAGTGCATGCTTTGAAGCATTGCGTCAAGCTGCGTGATGTCTGTGATAAGAACTTCACGAGGTTTGCTTCCCTTTGCAGGACCTACGACTCCACACTTCTCCAATTGATCCATCAGACGACCAGCACGGTTGTAACCGATAGAGAATTGGCGCTGAATCATACTTGTACTACCTTGTCCAGAAGATACGACACTCTGTGCTGCCTGATTGAAGAGAGGGTCAAGGTTTGAGATATCTACAGCTGCTGCTCCGCCTTCTCCTTCCTCCATTGGTGGTTCTGGGAGTTCAAGTGGTTCTACCGGTCCAGGTTGTGCGCTGATGAAGTCGGCAATCTTCTCTATTTCTGGGGTGTCAACGAAAGCACACTGCACACGAACAGGATCCGCACCGTCAAGAATGAGCATGTCGCCTCGTCCGATAAGTTGGTTGGCACCTGGACGGTCAAGGATAATCTTTGAGTCGTTGCTCTGTGATGTACGGAAAGCCATACGTCCAGGGAAGTTCGCCTTGATGTTACCGGTGATGATGGTTGTTGTAGGACGCTGAGTAGCGATGACCATGTGGATTCCCACCGCACGAGCCAACTGAGCGATACGGGCAATCGGAAGCTCAACTTCCTTGCCGGCTGTCATGATAAGGTCGCCGAACTCATCGATGATTACCACGATGTAAGGCATGTAGTCATGACCATCTACAAGACGAAGCTTGTGGTTGAGGAACTTTTCGTTATATTCCTTGATGTTACGACAACTTGCCATCTTGAGCAAGTCGTAGCGAGTGTCCATGAGTTTACAGAGCGAATTGAGCGTCTTGACAACCTTCTTTACGTCTGTTATGATTGCGTCATCCTCTTCCTCAAGCTTTGCCATGAAATGGTTCTGGATAGTCTGATAGACGCTGAACTCCACCTTCTTTGGGTCAACGAGAACGAACTTCAGCTCGTTAGGATGCTTCTTGTATAATAAGGATGTGATGATGGCGTTAAGACCAACAGACTTACCCTGACCAGTAGCACCGGCAACAAGGAGGTGAGGTAGTTTTGCAAGGTCAACCATGAAGACCTCGTTTGTGATGGTCTTACCAAGAGCAAGCGGAAGAGCCATCTTAGTTTCCTGGAACTTCTTTGAGTTCAGGATGCTAACCATGGAAACGATATTCTTCTTCTTGTTTGGTACTTCGATACCGACTGTTCCCTTTCCAGGCATTGGTGCAATAATACGCACACCGAGAGCATGGAGCGAGAGGGCAAGGTCGTCACTCAAATTACGAATCTTACTGATGCGGACGCCAGGTCCGAGAGTTATTTCGTAAAGTGTGATTGTAGGACCGACAGTAGCGTTGATGGAGCGAACTTCTACGCCGAAGTCATTAAGTACCTCGATGATTCGGTTACTGTTCGCCTGCTGCTCTTCCATGTTTATATAAGGCTTTCCATCATCCTCATACTGCTGAAGAAGGTCAAGAACCGGATATTTGTAGTTTACGAAAGGAGCTTTGTGGTTGATTGGCACGGATAGATCAGTTTTTTCGGCTACACTATTTCCCATTGCCTTCTCTTCGTCCTCAACTTCCTGAATGTTCAAGGTTGTGTTGTTGTCTGGATTTTCCTCTTCGGTTTCCGCTGCAGGATTTACGATGAAGGTTGGCGCAGTTGTTGGCTCGCCGTTTACGTTGAAAGTAACGCTCTGTCTCTCTGGATCGTCAAATGTGGTGGGGTCTGGCTGAAGGTCGTCATCCTCGTCTTCCACATCATCGTAAACATCAGTATAACTTACATCATCCGTTCCCTTGTTTCCTGTGTTGACAATAAGGATGTTTCTTGCCTTGTTGTAGTAAAGCGTAGGGTTGAGTACCATCTGCATGTAGCGGATGGTTTCGCGGCTAAGGTAAGTGAGGAAAGCGAGAGCTGTGATGATGAGAATTGCCAAAAGACCCGGGAAACCGATTACGTTTTCGAAAGCTTGCTTTATAGCTTCACCATGATCTCCACCAGGCGAGAATATTGCATCTTCAAACACCTCTCCCCAGAAACTCGTGAAACAAGCTGCAAAAAATACAGACAGCCATATCATGATAAATGTGAAGAAGAAGAAAATCTTTACCAGATTAACCTCATAAACCTTCATCATGCGAAGACCGAGAAGAGCCAGCATGATAGGTATGCAAAACGCTCCTAAACCGAAGCATTTGCTGACGAAGAAGTGTGAAGCGAAAGCTCCGAATGAACCGATGGCGTTTGTGAACTGCTGTTCTGAATTAAGCCATTCGCCTGGTCTTAGCTGAAGTAAGATGCTTTGGTCGTTAGGACCTGTTACGAAATATGACACAAACGAGATGAGCATAAGCACGCTTATACCAAGAAGAATCAGCCCGGCAAAGATGTTTATGATGTCGTTGCTGAATATTTCGTTCAATCCGATGGCTTGAAAGAAGCTTATTTTTTCCTGTTTCTTTTTCTTGGAAGTTCTTGTACTTTTAGATTTTGCCATGTGAAAAATATGCAGTCTTTAGTTGTGGTGCGAATTAATCCAATATAATATTTTGCGCAAAGTTATGAAAAAAATCATATATAGTAACGAGTTTTTAGTTTTTTTTACTAATTTTGCACTTTGTAAACTGATATATAGCAAATGTTGAAAAGAATTTATAATAAGTTTGATAAACACTGGATAGGAGAACTGCCTAAGGTTGCTTTCCGTGGGCGCATTATTACTATCCTGACCGAGGGAGAGGCTGAACGTGCCGTTGACTATCTGCTGAAGCATAATATTCTTGGGGTCGATACGGAGACTAGGCCCGCTTTTAGGAAGGGTGTGCAGAATAAGGTTGCCCTTCTTCAGGTTTCTACCGAAGATACTTGCTTTCTTTTCCGTCTTAATATTATAGGAATGACACCCGCTATCATTCGTCTGCTTGAAGATACTACAGTCCCGAAGATAGGACTTTCCCTGAAAGATGACATGATGATGCTAGGAAAAAGACATCAGTTCACGCCGGGAAACTTTTATGATCTTCAGCATCACGCAAAGGAAATTGGAATTGAGGACCTTGCTCTCCAGAAACTGTATGCAAACATCTTCGGAGAGAAAATAAGCAAGACTCAACGACTCTCTAATTGGGAAGCCTCAATACTCACTGAGCAGCAGAAGCGATATGCAGCCATTGACGCCTGGTCGTGCATAAATCTTTATAGGGAGATTGAGCGTTTAAAGCAGACGGGCGAGTATGAGCTTGTTATGGCTGAAGCAGAATAAACATTAGATTAGCCCCTTAGATATAAGTGATATGAAAACGAAACTCCTTTTTTTGATTGTTGTATTATGCAACATATCGTGCAAGGCTGAGTTGAAAAACACAGAAGATTGTTCTGTTGTTGCTGAGAAATCTGTTGTTGAGGCAGAGCCTGCCGTAAAGACTATCGCTTGGAATAAAAGCTGGAAATATGCCGACAAAGCTGTCATCTGCAGTTCTTCCGTGAAGCTTTATCGTGCTTCTGCAAATAGAAAAAACAAGGTTGTTGCAGTCAATGCTGGTCATGGCACAAAGGGTGGTCAGTCAAAGAAGGTACTCTGCCATCCTGATGGTTCACCTAAATGCGTCAGCGGAAGTACAAAAGCAGGTGCAACGAAAGCAACAGCAGTGGCAGGTGGAATGTCTTTCCTCAACAAGGAGGGTGAAGCAGCTGTAACGCTGAAGTTGGCTCTGAAACTTAAGGAACTGCTTCTTGCTGAAGGTTATGATGTACTGATGATTCGTGAAACTGCTGATGCTCAACTGGATAATATAGCTAGAACAGTGTTTGCCAACAATAATGCCGATATTCATATTGCCATTCATTTTGATGGGTCAAAGAACGATAAAGGCTCTTTCTATGTAGGTGTTCCAAACATAGCTTCTTACCGAAATATGGAGCCGGTGGCTTCCCATTGGAAGGAACATGAGGCTCTCGGCATGGCTTTGAACGAGGGCATGAAGCAGGCAGGAGTGAAGGTTTGGAAGTCTGGCTCTATGGCTATTGACCTCACGCAGACATCATTTTCAACAATTCCGTCTATTGACTACGAGACGGGCGATGCAGCTTCTGACATCAGTGAGACTGGATTGAAAAAGATGGCCCAAGGTTATCTTAACGGAATAAAGAAATTCTTTGGAAGCAAGTGATGATTTACATAATGTAGAAACAAGTTGTTACCTCTACCTTAAATAGATGAAATTACACTCAAATTTCTAACAAAAATTTATTTAATATTATGAAAAAGTTTATTTTTGCAGCATTTTGTCTGCTCGCTCCTCTGGCAGTTTCTGCCAACACAGTTACATCTTTCAGCTACTTTACAGCAGTAGATGACTACAATCCTTATCTCTGGCTTTCACAGCGCTATGTTACTCACCGCGACTGTGCTTACCAGGATGGTTGGACTCTCCGTATCTGGCGTAATGCTATCTATGCTCGTCATGGCTATATCTTCAAGAGCGATGACCTCTATAACTTCTTCCGTCAGTTCTCTTGGTACAATCCTCGTTACTCTAACGTAGAGAAGAAACTCAGCAAGATTGAGCGTGCTAACGTTGCTTTCATCAAGCGTTACGAATAATATCTGAGACTAATCAGCGAAGGGAAGTTGCGGTTCGAGAGTTCCGAGCAGATTGAAACTCTTGCGATGAATAGGCGACATGCCATGTTCCGCAATTCCCTGCCTATGCTTTTTTGTAGGATAGCCCTTATTACTTTTCCAATCGTAATAAGGGTATTTTTCTGCCATTTCGTCCATGTAGTCGTCGCGATAAGTCTTTGCGAGGATTGAGGCAGCTGCAATAGACAGGTATTTTCCGTCGCCTTTCACGATGGTTTGATGTGGCAGATCCTTGTATTTCTTGAACTTGTTTCCATCTACGATGACAGCCTGAGGACGAATCTCCAGCTGATCCAGAGCCCTGTGCATGGCAAGGATTGATGCGTTCAGTATGTTTATCTTGTCAATCTCTTCTGCCGTAACAATGCCGACTGCCCAAGCCAGCGCGTCCTTCTTTATTATTTCGCGTAGTTGCTTGCGCTTTTTGTCAGTAAGTTGCTTGCTGTCGTTCAGTAGTTCGTTTTCGTAGCCTTTTGGGAAAATAACGGCTGCGGCATAGACACTTCCGGCAAGGCAACCGCGCCCAGCCTCGTCACAGCCTGCTTCATACTCGAAGTCGGAGAAGTAGAAACTCTCTAATATTTTCTTGTCCATAGTGAGGGCAAATATACTAATAAGCTTGTGAAATGCTGTAAAACAGAGGAAAAATCAGTCATTTACGCGCGTATGATTAATATATGTATGGAATTATTTGCTCATTCGGTAGCTTTTTCATAACTTTGCACGCATATTGAAATAATAAAAACAGAATAAATGAAAAGAATTTTTCTCGCTATCTCCATGCTAGTAGCCGTTGCATCTGCAAAGGCTGATGAAGGCATGTGGACCCTGTTCAACCTGCCACAGGCGGTTTACGATCAGATGAAACTTGAAGGTATCTCAATGAGTTATGACGACCTTTACAAGAGCGACAATGCTCTGAAGAATGCTGTAGTTGACTTCTGCGACTACTGCTCTGGCGTAGTTGTTTCTGACGAAGGCTTGCTCTTCACAAACCATCACTGCGGTTTCGAGCACATCAACAAAGCTTCTTCCGTAGAGCACGATTATATGCGCGACGGTTTTGTGGCTAAGACTCGCAAACAGGAAATTAAGACTGACGCTTTCGTGAAGTTCATGATTTCTCAGGAAGACGTGACAAGCAAGATAGTCTCATCTGCTTTCGACGCTATGAGTACAAACGATAAGAACGAGTTCGTGGAGAAACTCCGCATGCAGCTTGAGGCTGAGGCTCAGAAGGTTGATTCTTCTTACACAGTAGAAATCGACCCATTCTATGAGGGTAACCAGTGGATTGCTTCTACTTACCAGAAGTTTACTGACGTTCGTCTCGTGTTCACTGCGCCAAAGTCTATGGGTAAGTTCGGTGGTGAGACTGACAACTGGATGTGGCCTCGCCAGACTTGTGACTTCTCTGTGTTCCGTATCTATGCTGACCCTAAGACAAACGGTCCTGCTGAATATTCTGAGAACAACGTGCCTTACAAGCCAAAGCGCTACTCTAAGGTTTCGCTCGATGGTTACAAGTCTGGTTCTTTCGCCATGATTATGGGTTATCCTGGTTCTACAAACCGCTACGTCTCTTCTTTCGGTATTCAGCAGCGTCGCGACATTATGAATGCAGCCATGATTGACTGCCGTAAACCTTATCTTGATATCCTCCGCGAGAAGATGGCTTCTGATCAGGCTCTCCGTATCATGTATGAAGAGGACTTCGCTCATGCCGCAAACTACTACAAGAACTCTATCGGTATGAACAAGTGTATTGACTCTATCGGTCTTATCGCTCAGAAGCAGAAGTATGAGGCTGAGGTTCAGCAGTTTGTCAATCGCACAGGTTATCTTCGTGGCAAGCTCGACCTTGACCACCTGAAGAATCTCTATGAGCAGGAGGCTAAGTGCTACAAGGCTTACTGGTATTTCCGCGAGTGTCTCTACAATCATGCCGCTGTGGATTCTACTAAGGATGTTGCAACAGAAGACGCAGTTCGCGAAGCTATGATTCAGAAGTATAAGGACAATGTTGACGAGAAGTATCAGCCAGAGGAGTTCACTATCGAAGCAATTGCTCCGCTTTTTGGTGCTATCCGTGAGGATGTTCGCGACTATCAGCGTCGCATCTCTGAGCAGGAACAGCTTCTTACTGCAGCTATCCTTCGCATGGAAGAGGATAAGCCGCAGTATTCTGACGCTAACTTCACTCTCCGTCTTACTTACGGTCAGGTAGGCGAGTATCTTCTTGCAGGTCAGCCTTCTGGCTATTACACAGACGCTGAGAGCATGGTGGCTAAGATGAAGCAGGGCGATGTTATCGACGACTATAAGGCAGAACCTGAACTTCTCAAGCTCATGAGCCAGAAGAGCTTTGGCAAGTATGCTGACAAGCAGACAAAGAAGATGCAACTCTGCTTCCTTACAAACAATGACATCACTGGTGGTAACTCGGGTTCTCCTGTATTTGGCGACAAGGGGCAGCTCCTCGGTCTTGCGTTCGACGGCAACTGGGATAGCCTCGCAAACGATATATACTTCGATGCAACTCTCGGTCGTACAATCTGTGTTGACTCACGCTACATGCTCTACCTCATAGACAAGTGGGGAGGTGCCAAGAATCTTGTAAAGGAGATTCTGAAGTAAATAAAAATAATCTACAACCCTTATGAAGCCAATTCTTGCAATTACAATGGGTGATCCTGCCGGCATTGGACCGGAAATCATCGTCAAGTCTCTCAACAAAAAGGAAAACTACGACAAGTGTCGTCCTCTCGTTTGCGGTGATGCCAATGTCATGAAGCTTGCCGTAGAGAAGATGGGCACTGGCAATGAGATAAACGCCATAAGCGCCGTTTCCGAGGCTAAGTTTGAACTTGGAACAATTGACGTCTATGACCTCAAGCTCGTCAACATGGACGAGTTTGAGTTCGGACAGGTTCAGGTGCAGTGTGGCAATGCTGCTTTCCAGTCGGTAAAGAAAGCCATCGAGCTCGCCCTTGCCGATGAGGTTGACGGCACTGTTACTGCTCCGCTTAACAAGGAGGCGCTCAATCTTGCCGGTCATCACTACGACGGTCATACTGAAATCTACGCCACCTTCACCAATACCAAGAAGTACGCCATGCTTCTTGCTGATGAGTTCCTTCGTGTCATTCACGTTTCAACTCACGTTTCTCTCCGTGAGGCTTGCGACCGATGCAAGAAGGCGCGTATCATAGAGTGTGTTGAACTCATTGATGATGCTTGCCGACAGTTTGGCATCGCTGAGCCTCGTATTGGTGTTGCCGGCTTGAATCCTCATGCTTCCGATGGAGGTCTATTCGGATGGGAGGAGGAAAAGGAAATCGCTCCTGCCGTAGAGGAACTGAAGACGTGCGGCTTCTGCGTTGACGGACCTGTTCCGCCAGACACACTCTTTGCTAAGGCCCGTTGCGGAAAGTACGATGGTTGCGTGGCTATGTATCACGATCAGGGACACATTCCGTTTAAGGTTGTAGGCTTCCAGTGGAACAAGGAAACGGGCAAGATGGATGCCGCACAGGGTGTGAACATCACTCTTGGCCTACCTATCATCCGCGTTTCCGTTGATCATGGCACAGCCTTTGATGTAGCTGGCAAGGGCATCGCCAGCGAGTCGGCAATGGATCTTTCCATCGACTACGCTACACGCATGGCTATCACAAGACGCGCAAAATAATCATCGTGCAACATCATCAATCATTGATGATGTTGCGCGATTTGTGTATATAGTCCCATAATTCATAGGAAACTTACTTCTGTTACTTATGAAACTTATATGAATTCTCGGATTTGTTCCATTTAATAACATTGTCCTTTCTTATATCTCATTCTTCAAAAAAGGTGCGCTACATTTCTGTAGCGCACCTTACGTATTATTGTTTTATTCAACAACGATTTGCTGTCTTACGATACTTGCATTCTTGAATCCCGCATTGATGAACTCAGTCTTTATAGGTTCAGCTTCCTTGTGAGTTCTGAAATTTCCGCACTTTGTCATCCAGCGTGGTGAGTAAAAGTGGACATAGATAGGCATTCCTGGGAACTTCTTCTTCGCCAATTTTGCCAATCGTTCGGCTTCCTGTCGATCCTTACGCTTGTTTCCACCATTGTAAATCTGGATTCTCCATCCGGCAGCCTTGTGCGCCCCCTTGACAATCTTCGGCCCCTTGACTGCATCTGGTGTGCGGTAGTCAACGCCGTGAGTCTGGAGCATTTCGCCGTCTGGATTTCCGTCCGCATCCATTTTTGGTCTTTTAGGAGCTGTGTAGGTATGAACCTGAGTAGGACGTGTTACCGGACGAGGAGTGCTGGTAGCAGGTGTAGTTGTCCCTTCGCCTGTTGCAGGCTTCTCGATACCACCCTCGGTTGAAGACTCTGGCTTTGGAGTTGTGCTTTCGACTGGAGTTGCTGGCTTGGCAGGAGTCTGTGTTGCTGGCTTGGCAGGAGTCTGCGTTGCTGGTTTGGCAGGAGTTGTTGGTTTTGCCTGAGTCTGCTGCTTGGTCGTAGTCTGAGACTTGCCGGAGTTGTTGACTATGTCAGAGATGGCTGACGACTGAGTTACAGTAACAGAACCTTTCTGCTCGTTTTGGGCGAATACAGTCTGCGTGAGGCTGATGGCGAATATGAATGCAAATAGATGTTTCATTTTTGGATTTTTATAGTGATTACTTCCAAGCGTCGATGATGCCCTGGAAATCAGCAGCCTTGAGAGAAGCACCACCGATGAGACCACCGTCGATGTCTGGCTTAGCGAAGAGCTCAGGAGCGTTAGAAGCCTTGCAAGAACCACCGTAGAGGATAGAAGTGTTGTCAGCAACTTCCTTACCGTACTTCTCAGCTACGATAGAACGGATGTAAGCGTGGATTTCCTCTGCCTGGTCTGAAGTGGCAGTCTTACCTGTACCGATAGCCCAGATTGGCTCGTAAGCGATTACGATGTTAGCGAATTGCTCTGCAGTAAGGTGGAATACAGAACCTTCGAGCTCAGCCTTGCAAACAGCCTCCTGCTCGTTAGCCTCACGCTGCTCAAGTGACTCACCGATGCAGAAGAGAATCTTAAGGCCGTTAGCGAGTGCGAGGTCAACCTTCTCCTTGAGGATCTCTGGAGTCTCGTGATAGTACTCACGACGCTCTGAGTGACCCAGGATGACGTACTCTGCACCTGTAGACTTTACCATCTCAGCAGAAACCTCACCGGTGTAAGCACCAGAAGCCTTGTCTGCGCAGTTCTCAGCGGAGAGCTTGATGCAGCTGCCCTTGATCACCTCAGCAACAGAAGCCAGGTGAATGAATGGAGTACCGATAATTACCTCACAGTTAGGATTCTTTACCACCTCTGTGAGCTCCTTTGCGA
>JAZLKJ010000062.1:0-30133 GCA_045597565.1 Prevotella sp.
AAATAAAACAGAAGCGTTATGTCTTCATAGTTGCTCCACGCATTCTGTATATATAAATGAAAAGAGCCGAAAGGAGCAGGAAGGCAAAAGGAATTATTATGAAGAAGATTCTTTTATCAACAATCATGGCGTTAGCCTCTACATTGTTAGCTACCAATCTGCTTGCTCAAGACAGAATGACGCCTTCTGAAATCAACACAAGGATCATAGGAGGATACGAGCCAATGCTTTTTGAATATTTCAAAGTTAGTGACGCCAAAGATTTTGTGTATTTTGTAAAACCTTCTTTTGACAGCGAATATTGCCTTTCATACGATAGAATGACAAAATCCCTGAAACTAAAAAGGGCGCAACAAAACATTTGGTTTGCAAAGAAGATGTACAACAGCGACCCCAAAAAACAGGATAAAAAGGAAGTACCATCGATGAATTATTCCTTGAACATAAGTGACAGCCTCTTAAACTCATTGGTAAAGATGTTCCAAGCTACTGTACTCACTTCAAGCTTCATGGATGAAAGTCGAGGAAACGATGGTACAACATATAAGTTCATGATCGACCCGTGGCACGCAAAATCTGCAGAATGTTGGTCGCCCACAGAAAACACAAATTGTGGTCAGGCGGTTTCTGTTATGGAAAAACTGTGTGAGGCTGTAAAAACTGAAGATAAAGACGCAGCAGAAGGTCTTATCGAAGAAATAGAAAGAGTTGCAAAACTCTTTGAGCAGTACTATCCTGCTGGTTTTGATCCAAAGAAATTACTCTACTAACAAAATGAGTCTGGAGATGTTTCTCTAACTCAAAAACATATTTATGCAGCAAAAGCCTACCCTCTATCGCAGAGAGTAGGCTTGTTTGTTTACATCGCTGCTACTGCAGCAGAAGCTGTGAGAGCGCCCATGAGGGCTGAGAGGAGTCCGATGAGGAACTTTGCCCAATCGAACTGGAATTCATTTGTTTTCATACTCTTTCCTTTCTTTTTTATATGTTAGACATTTCGGGAATTCGGATAAATTTGCACAAAGGGGTCAGACCCCTTTGTGCAAATTTTGTCACAAATGCAGCACCTGCTTCCTTGGCTTATCGGAGAAGCTGACGTGAATCCAGGAGTAGTTCTTCTCGTCAATGAGCTGGTCGAAGGGGAGATTGAGCTGGCGGATGAGATCGAAAAGACGGCGGTTCTCCTGACAGATGTTGCCGCTAGAAGGCTGCGAGCCTTTGATGTCTGCCGCCTGACCGCGCATGTGCTGGCTGTTCTTTGCTCCGCCGATCGCCTTGTTGAGTTCTGGGGAACGATAGCCGCTCGTCACGATGATCGGTTTTCCGTAAGCGTCGCGAAGCGGTTGGAGGATGCGCTTACAGAGCTGCGTAAGATTACCAAGAACACTTACTGAAGGCGTGTTCTCAATGCCTAGGCGAGAAGCCGTCGCTGAGCGAAGAAGCTCCTCAAGGGTGAAGTTTCGTGAAATGTTCATACTCTCTTTCGTTAGTTGTTATAATGGTTGAACTAAGTCTTTGACTTTCTGGGTACAAAGTTACGAAAATTTCCGCAAATACGCAAGAAAAAAGGCAACTATTTTCGGTGATTTTTTGAAGTTTTTTACTTAATCACTCTCAAGCATTAACCGTACCTCTTTATGATTTATATCAACCACAACCAAGAAATATCCGAACTATAAAAGGTGGATAATTTTTTATTTGTAATTTTGCAATTAGATACAGTCAACCAATAGACTTCTGTCACCCCAATCTTCATTCGAGGAACACAAATATTGTTTTAGGAATTATTGAGTATATGCAGAAGCCTTTTCGTAAATTTGAGTGTCCCAGCCAACTGTAATCTTCCATTGTTGCACCAACAGAAAAACTCAGCGTGGTTAATAAGTAAAACAAATGCCCCAATTCAATGTTGAATATGACCCGGTATTTGTTGCGATGACTAACTCGATCAAAGCGTCAATAATCGCAGCAAGAACAGCTCTTCCAAACAAAATGGATCAGCTGACGAGTCATGTCCTTACGGAATTGGGCCTTTCGATTAAACAACAGAGTGTCATAAGTTACATGCTCAATGAAGATGTTGACCCGGACGAACTTATCAACTATATAGTTACAAATAAAACTCAGAGCAATAGACCAAAGAAGGTTCTGTATCATATTTCCAAGGATAAACTTAAGGTCATTTTCCAGACCCTGATAAAAGAGAAGCTGATAAAAGCCAATAACACGTGGCAGATTATCACTTACTGGTTGGAGAAGAATTGTGAGGGCTGGACAGGCGGAAAGAATTCGCAGTTCAAAAGACTGAAAGATGTATTGGAGGGAGTGATTGTCCTTCCGAAAAGGGCTTTCAAGACTCACAACCCGGACGATCTGAATGAAGTATTGAATAATCCTGAAGGAAAGATGGGCAGATTTCATAACAGCGCGATAATGCGCTTGAAGCAACTCTGCGATGAAAGTCGTAATAATTCCAAAACTGCATAAAATAAATTATCGGGACGACCATAGTGTCGTCCCTTTTTGTTCGCCTTATATTCAGTGTTCTTTCAGTGCACGATGTGTGTTCTTTCTGTGTCGTGCTTGGAGGATGTATGTTTAATTTGCGTCGAAGTATATTCTAAAGTTGCATCCTTTTGCCATTCCGTTATTTCTCAATACCTTTGTGCTATCATTATAACAGATTCGATTGAGAATTATTGCAACAAAAAGATAAATAATATGCAACATCCAACGATTAAAAACAGCCTCCCACGAGGTAGGCAGAAGAAAGGCTCAGCCACTTCTGCTAAGAAAGCCGTAGAGACAAAGGCTACGGATGTGAATGTAGTTGCGCAGATTCAGGATTACCTTGATAGCGCGGGTGAGTATCGACTTAATATCTGTCTGAACAGACTTGACATCAAGTGGAAAGAGGGTATGGTTCCGGAAACTCTTACCAATGTGAAGGCGGGCTGCTGGGTACCATTAACCAATCCTGATGTCAATGACCTCTGGCGACGTATGAGACTCAGCGGACTTAAGGTGAAGTTGAACGAAGTGCAAAACATCCTCGGTAGCCGCTTTGTTCCGGAGTACAATCCACTCGTTGAGTACATCAACAGTCTTCCCGAATGGGACGGACACGACTACATCCGCGACATCGTGGACGGCATCGTGCTCAAGGAGGACACACCAGAGAACCGCGACTACCTCTACTGGACTCTCAAGAAATGGCTTGTCAACATGGTGGGCTCGTGGACGAATTATGAGCATGTCAACGACTACATCTTCATGTTCATTGGCGGTCAGGGTACGTTCAAGACTACCTTCTTCAACAATCTTCTGCCGAAAGAACTCCGCGAGTATTTCCTCGGCCGTTTCAGTCTTGACAACATCAACAAGGATGGCTATATCAGCCTTGGCGAGAGTGCACTGATAAACATCGACGACATCAGCTCTATTCCTTCAAGCAAGATTGGCAAGATCAAGAACCTTACCTCTCTCAACTACATCAAGGAGCGTCGCCCTTATGCGCCTAATGCTGAACGCATTCCGAGAACAGCAAGTTTCGCTGCTACGAGTAACGTTGCCAACATCCTCAACGACCTTACTGGTGAGGAGCGCCGCTGGCTCGTTCATGAGATCAAGTCAATGACTTCGCTCCTGACTTCTCCACCTGACTATCAAGGACTTTACTCTCAAGCATTCGCTCTCTTCAAGGCTGACAGCAGCAACTACCTGTTCTCTCCTGAAGAGGTAAAGGCGGTAAACGAACACAACAAGAACTTCCGCACCGTGTCAAGCGAGGAGGAGCAGATACTTACTTACTTCAGTATGCCATCTGCGGGCGAGATTGCCAATGTCTATACCAGCTCTGACATTGCAAGCTACATCGCCATTCACTCTAAGCTGAACATTCCTGCCAACAGAATCGGCATGGCTATGAACCGTCTTGGGTTTGAGAAAGGAAGAAAGAATGACTGTAAGGGCTATAGGGTTCACGTTAAGACTCCAGAAGAGCAGGAAGCCGATTTCAAGAAAGAGGCTCTTGCTGAATATGAGGCAAAGCTTGCGGCAAAAGAGGAAAAGAAGTCTATAGAACAGGTACTTCCTATAGCAGAAACAGACGATCCGGATGCTGATAAACCATTCTAGCATTTACTAAACGGTAGGTAGGTAACTAGATTTCTTATATTACGCGAATTTTTTTATATATAATATGTGTACATAAAATATATATAATATAGAAAATCTACTTACCTACCTACCGTGCTTTTACTAAATTTGACGATTATGATTGACGTAAAAAACATAAACGTGTCCTATTTCAAGGACTTTAAGGACTTTCAGGCAAAGACCGTCACTCTTGCGAGTATTCTTGAAAAGCTTCAGACGGAGGGTTCGTTCCCTAAGGTTCATCAGCTTCATCAGCAGCTCTTTGGCAGAGAATACAATGACTGGGATGAGTTTGATGATTTCAAGAAAGAGTTGAAAAAGAGTATCCTTCCCGACTGCTGGACACCCTCGTGCGTTATAGCAGAAGGACAGCGACGTTGTGACGCAAACATCCAACAGCTGAATCCTATCATATCGCTCGACCTTGACAACAAAGACCAGACGGATGATATGCAGGAAGAGTTCAAGCATCTGAAGGAAACCCTCTGCGAATATCCCTGGATAGTATATTGCGGCGAATCGCTTAGCGCTACAGGCTACTTCATCCTCGCCCTTATAGACACCACTGACAAGCAACTTTTCAAGCTTTATTACGAAGAATTGATGAAGACACTTGAAAGCGATGGTTGGGTGTGCGACCGAGCTACAAGTTCTCCATCAAACTTCCGTTTCGTAAGCTTCGATCCTGAACCTTACATCAACCTTGAGGCAGAGCCTTTTCATGTGGATGTGGAGCGAGTAATGGCAGAAAGAAAAGCAGCCGCGTGCAATACAGACTTTACCCTACCGGCAGACAGCGATGTCAAGAGCGAGTACGAAAAAGCCGCAGAGACAATCAGTCAGAACAACATTGTCATAGACGATGAGAAAGATTGGTTCGACCTCGGTATGTCGCTGGCAGATGCTTTTGGCGAGTCAGGTAGAGCGTTGTTTCATCAGATCAGTTGCACTTCATGTAAATACCAACAAGCATACCTTGACAGGAAGTTCAATTGGTTTCTGAGACATAGTCAGCATCGGCACACGCTCGGTACGTTCTACTTCATTCTGGAGAAGTATGGAATAATGACCACTGACAACAGCTCTGACATATAAACACACAAAAAGCCCTCCCATATCGGGAGGGCTTCGCCGTACAACAGATGAGCATAGCATTAATCTCGGAAGTCTAATTAACATCCTTCCTTTTGGGAAGGCTTGGTTAGGCTTTTTTTAGTCAATCGAGTACTTCTCCTGCTCCTTCATCTTCACAGCCTGAGCGATCTGGGCGCTTGAGAGGCGACCTGTAGAACGTACCTTCATCTGAAGGCTGCGGATCTTGTCTGGCGTAGCCTCGTTGGCTGTGTCGGATGGCTTACAGTGGCAGCTGAGGTAGAAGATAGCGAGGTCATCGAGCTTAACCTTCTTGCCATTAAGAAGCTGTTCCTTGACGCAAGAAATTAGCGCCTTGAGAACGCCGTAGATCTGCGCCTCAGAGAAACCGCAGTTGTGCTCTGCCATGTGTTGTGCCATGTCGGCGAGGTCGAGTGTGTCGTTAGCCTTAACGCGGATGAACCACTTACCGTTTGCACCTTCTAGGGTGCTTTTTGACTGATACTTCTGATAATTAAGCATCTTTTTTCTCCTTTCTTTTTTAAACCCTGGTTCTTGTTTCCGTTTTTTGAGAACCAAAGGAAATTAAACATTCGATTGTGTGAAATAAGAGAAACGTTCAGTCTCTGCAGCAGCGTGCGTAACTCTCTCATTTTCATGGTACAAAGTTACGAAAATTTATTGAAATACGCAAGTTTTTTAGCAATTATTTTTATGTAAAAACAAAGAAATTTCCCTTAGGGAAACGACTTGTAATCCTAAGGGAAACAAGTCGCAATCCTAAGGGAAATTTATCAAAATTGCACAAAGGGGTCTGACCCTTTTGTGCAAAATTTATCTTCTCATGCCAGGCATCTTGCCCATCATGCCTGCCATTCTTGCCATGTTAGGATCTGTCATCATCTTCATCATCTTGCGTGTCTGGTCGAACTGCTTGATGAGGCGGTTTACTTCCTGGATGTCTGTACCGGAACCCTTGGCGATGCGCTTGCGACGAGAAGTGTTGAGAAGACCTGGATTAGCACGCTCCTTCGGTGTCATTGACTGGATGATAGCCTCAACGCTCTTGAAGGCTGAGTTGTCGATGTCAACATCCTTGATAGCCTTGCCAACGCCTGGAATCATAGAAGCGAGGTCCTTGATGTTACCCATCTTCTTGATCTGCTGAATCTGGTTGTAGAAGTCGTTGAAGTCGAACTTATCCTTCAGAATCTTCTTCTCCAAGCGGCGTGCCTCTTCCTCGTCAAACTGCTCCTGAGCACGCTCTACGAGAGAAACAACGTCACCCATACCGAGAATACGGTCAGCCATACGTTCTGGGTGGAACACGTCGATTCCGTCCATCTTCTCCGATGTACCGATAAACTTGATAGGCTTTGTTACGACTGTACGGATAGAGAGAGCGGCACCACCGCGAGTATCGCCATCGAGCTTTGTCAGTACAACGCCGTTGAAGTCAAGACGATCGTTGAACTCTTTAGCTGTATTAACGGCATCCTGACCGGTCATTGAGTCAACAACGAAGAGTGTCTCAGTAGGATTGATGGCATTCTTGAGAGCCTCAATCTCGTTCATCATCTCCTCGTCAACAGCCAGACGACCGGCAGTATCGACGATTACCACGTCATTGCCCTTTGTTGTAGCCTGCTGAATAGCGTGCTTAGCAATGTCGATAACGTTCTTTGACTCTGGCTCAGAATATACCTCCACGCCTACAGTTTCGCCGACAACATGAAGCTGCTGGATGGCAGCAGGACGGTAAACGTCGCAGGCAACGAGAAGTGGCTTCTTGCCCTGCTTTGCCTTGAGCATGTTGGCAAGCTTACCAGAGAACGTTGTCTTACCAGAACCCTGAAGACCGGACATGAGGATGATGGCAGGACGACCGTTGAGGTTAAGCTTTGAAGCCTCACCACCCATGAGCTGAGCAAGTTCGTCGTGCACAATCTTCACCATCAACTGACCTGGCTTAACGGCTGTAAGCACGTTCATACCAAGTGCCTTCTGCTTTACGGTGTCAGTAAACTGCTTTGCTACCTTGAAGTTTACGTCGGCATCGAGAAGGGCACGACGTACGTCCTTAAGGGTTTCCGCAACGTTAATCTCGGTGATTTTACCTTCACCCTTGAGTATTTTAAACGATCTTTCTAATCTGTCACTAAGATTTTCAAACATAAAAGATCCACCCCCGACCCCTCACCCTTATGGGAGGGGAGTGATATGCATTTGAGCGGGATGGTTATATCACTAAATATTGATTATTAAATTAATCTTACTTATCGCTCCTAAATGGGAAAAGTGGCAAGCCGGCTGCGTTCTTCACATTTCCGAGCTGGAAGTTGCGGAAGCAGTAGCGCACGTACTTTGGCTCCTTCACCTCTGGCGATGTTATGATGATTCCCTTTGTGTAGTAGTGGTAAGCATCAGCCTTGTGGAACACCTTATCAGCACCGGCAAGTTCAAAGCCCTGAATGTCCTCGAAGCGAGAGATTGCGCCGTAGTCGTTCTTTATATTTACGAAACAAGAATCGTTGCTAAACTCAACCGTGCTCACCTCAGGGCTCTCGCACATGAATCCCTCCTGACCATAGTTCTTCACGAGGGCATGGTAAGCAAGACGTTCGCCCACCTGACGCTTCTGTGTAGGGTGAATCTGCTTTGTCTCCCAAGGATAGACGAGGTCGTTTGTGCAGACGATGGCAGAGTTTGGGATAATGGTCTGAGCGCGCTGCTGCTGTTCACGGAGAAGAGCTGCAGCAGTACCGTCCATGTCGTCCTGCCAGTAAGGGGCAATCTGTACGAAATAGAACGGAATATCGCCTTGTCCGAACTGCTCACGCCACTGCTTAACGAGGAGCGCAAGATTGTCGGAATACTTATTGCCCGGATCGCCTACGTTAGAGCAACCCTGATAGAAGAGGATTCCCTTAACGGTGTAGTTCAGGATAGGATTGAACGTGCCGTTACCCCAATAGAGCGGATAGAGGAAATCCCACTGAAACTTCTTTGTGTTTGCTACAGAGTCGAGAGTCTCTGACGGACAGTACTTCTGGAGATTCTCCTTTGTAAGCCAGCTCTCAACGCGAGAACCGCCCTTGTTTGCCATGACGAGACCAACGGGAACGTCGAGTGTCTCATTGAGCAGACGAGCGAAGAAATAACCAGTTGCACTGGCACGGCGAACGCTCTCCATGTTTGTCACTTCCCACTTGCAGTCAGCATCGTCCTGAGGAGTCTGACGCATGATGCTTGGAATCTTGCAGAAACGAATGCCCTGACGCTTCTTTGCATCAACGACGACATCCTGATAACCCTCTACAGGGCAGTTGCCAAAACCCTGAACAGGCATTTCCATGTTGCTCTGTCCGGCGCAAACCCACACCTCACCCGAGAGGATGTTGTTGAGCGTAATCTGCGTTACGCCATCCTTGACAGTAATGGAAAGCGGAGTGTAACTTGCTTCAGGTGTCTTGACAGTAGTTTTCCACTTGCCATCCTTGTCGGCACGCGCAACATGGATTTTCGCCCCCGTCCACGAAGTTGTAATGTTGACCGCCTTGTTAGGATCGTCCCATCCCCAGATTGTAACGTCCTGATTGCTCTGCAACACCATGTTGTCGGAGAGCATGTGAGGAAGCTTCAATCCCTTAGCGTTAGCTGTGGTAAGAGCCACGAACGCAAGCAGTATTAGAGATATTTTCTTCATTATTTTGTTTTTTTGATTTCTAAATCGTATTAAAATCCATGCAAAATTAGCAAAAAATAAGGCTAACACAGAAAAATAATGCCCGCTCGCTTGCATTATCTCAAAAGAAAAGACAAAAAAAGGCTGTTTTGTACGCGTATGTAATTAAAAATGTGTAAATTTGCGCGATTTTTGTATGCTAACGACTACCGTTATGCATAAACTCTAACGAAAACAAAGAATTCAACAGAAAACAAAACACAAAAACAAGATATGAAAAATCAGTTACGTAGTGCAGTTTGCACAGAAGGACGCCGTATGGCAGGTGCTCGCGCACTTTGGGTAGCCAACGGAATGAAGCGTGAGCAGTTCGGCAAGCCTATCATCGCTGTCGTTAACTCTTTCACACAGTTTGTTCCTGGTCACACACATCTCCACGAGATTGGTCAGATTGTAAAGAAGGAAATTGAAGCTCTCGGATGCTATGCTGCCGAATTCAACACAATCGCTGTTGACGACGGTATCGCTATGGGTCATGACGGAATGCTCTATTCGCTTCCTTCACGCGATATTATTGCAGACTCTGTAGAGTACATGGTAAACGCTCACAAGGCAGATGCCATGATCTGCATCTCAAACTGCGACAAGGTAACTCCAGGTATGCTCATGGCTGCTATGCGACTCAACATCCCTGCCGTTTTCGTTTCAGGTGGTCCTATGGAGTCACATAAGCTCAACGGCGAGAACGCTGACCTTATCACAGCAATGATCAAGGGAGGCGACAGCACAGTTTCTGACGAGGAACTCGCTCAGGTAGAGCAGATGGCTTGCCCTGGTTGTGGTGCTTGCTCTGGTATGTTCACAGCAAACTCAATGAACTCGCTCACAGAGGCTCTCGGTCTTTCTCTCCCTGGCAATGGCTCTATCCTTGCAACTCACGTAAACCGCATCCAGCTCTTCAAGGACGCTGCAAAGCAGATTGTGAAGAACGCAATGGCTTACTACGAGGATGGCGACGACTCTGTTCTCCCTCGTTCTATCGCTACTCGCGCAGCATTCCTCAACGCAATGACTCTCGACATCGCTATGGGTGCTTCTACAAATACCGTTCTCCACCTTCTCGCCGTTGCTCAGGAGGCAGAGGTTGACTTCAAGATGACTGACATCGACCAGCTTTCACGCAAGGTTCCATTCCTCTGCAAGCTTGCTCCAAACTGGCAGAAGTATTCTATTCAGGAGGAGAACCGCGCAGGTGGTATTCTCGGTATCATGGGCGAACTTGCAAAGGGCGACCTTCTCGACCTTACAGCAAAGCGCGTAAACGGTGCTACACTTGGCGAGGATATTGTAAAGTACTCTATCACAGGCGAGACAATCGACCCAGAGGCTGACCGCATCTATCACTCAGCACCTGCAGGCGTATTCTCAAATGTTATGGGTTCTCAGAACACTCAGTGGGAAAGCCTTGATACTGACCGCGAGAACGGTTGTATCCGCGACATTGAGCACGCTTACACAAAGGATGGCGGTATGGCTGTTCTCTTCGGAAATATTGCAAAGGACGGTTGCGTTGTTAAGACAGCCGGCGTTGCTCCTGAGCTCTGGCACTTCGAAGGTCCTGCCGTAGTGTTCGACTCTCAGGAAGATGCTTGCGAAGGCATCCTCGGCGGCAAGGTGAAGAAGGGCGACTGCGTGGTTATCACTCACGAAGGTCCTAAGGGTGGTCCTGGTATGCAGGAGATGCTCTACCCTACTTCATACATCAAGTCAATGCACATGGGTAAGGAATGTGCGCTCATCACAGACGGTCGTTTCTCTGGTGGTACTTCAGGTCTTTCTATCGGTCACATCTCTCCAGAGGCAGCTTCTGGCGGTGCTATCGGTAAGATCAAGGACGGCGACATCATCGTTATCGACATCCCAAGCCGTTCTATCAACGTGAAGCTCTCAGACGAAGAACTCGAAGCTCGTCCACAGCAGCCACTCAAGCGCAACCGCGTTGTAAGCAAGGCTCTCCGTGCATACGCTCAGAGCGTGGCAAGCGCAGACAAGGGTGGAGTGAGACTTATTGACTAAGAGCCCGCCGACCCCCTCTAGCTCCCCCACAAGGGGGAGGACTGTCGCGGCAATCTGGGAGGGGAAAAATAGCTAAGGTAAAAAGAAATTTTGACTGATGAATAATACAAATAATACAAATGGAGGCGAACTTCTCACCGGCGCAGAGATTTTGATGAAGTCTCTTGCGGCACAAGGTGTAGAAACCATTTTCGGTTATCCTGGCGGTTCTATCATGCCAGTTTACGATGCCCTCTACGACTATACTCGCGGCGAGAAGAAGGCATTCGACCATATTCTCGTTCGCCACGAACAAGGTGCTACTCATGCTGCTCAGGGCTATGCTCGCGTAAGCGGCAAGGTAGGTACCGTAATCGTTACCAGCGGCCCTGGCGTTACAAACACGCTGACAGGTATCGCTGACGCAATGATCGACTCTACTCCAATCGTCGTTATCGCTGGTCAGGTGGGAACAGCCGTCCTCGGTTCTGACGCATTCCAGGAGGTTGACCTTATAACTGTTGCACAGCCTATCTGCAAATGGGTTTGCCAGATTCGTCGTCCGGAAGATATTCCTGCAGCAATCAGCAAGGCTTACTATCTGGCACAATCCGGTCGTCCAGGACCTGTAGTCATAGATTTCCCAAAGAATGCGCAGACGGAAAAGGTAGAATACGTTCCGCAAGCTGTCAATTTCGTCCGCTCTTACATTGCCTATCCTCTGCCAAAAGAGGAAGACCTCAAGGCAGCAGCAGAGCTTATCAACAACGCGAAGAAGCCGCTGGCTCTCGTTGGTCAAGGCGTAGAACTCGGTAATGCTCAGGAGGAATTGAAGGCATTCCTTGAGAAGGCAAACATCCCTGCCGGTCGCACTATGCTCGGTCTTTCTGCTCTTGCCAGCAATCATCCGCTCAACGTCGGTATGCTCGGTATGCATGGAAACCTTGCGCCTAACCTCAAGCAGCAGGAAGCAGATGTAGTCATCGCCATCGGTATGCGTTTCTCTGACCGCGTGACTGGTAATCTGAACACTTACCTCAAACAGGCAAAGGTCATACACCTTGACATTGACAACGCAGAGATTGACAAGAACGTTAAGACAGACGTGGCTATCGTGGCTAACTGTAAGGATTCTCTTCCTGCGCTTACAGCCCTCGTCAGCGAGGCAGATCACTCAGAATGGATTGACTCTTTCAAGCCGCTTGCTGAGCGTGAGCAGAACCGCGTTATCCAGAATGCCATTCACCCAACAGAAGGTCCTCTGCTCATGGGTGAGGTTGTGAATGCCGTGGCAGAAGCTACTGAAGGCAAGGGAGTTACAGTAACCGATGTTGGTCAGAACCAGCTTTTCGCTACTCGCTACTCTAAGTACAACACAAATCGCGCTATCATTACCAGCGGTGGTCTTGGCACAATGGGTTATGGACTTCCTGCAGCCATCGGTGCTACTTTCGCTGAGAAGGAGCGACCAGTATGCGTGTTCATGGGCGACGGCGGTTTGCAGATGGTCATTCAAGAGCTCGGCACGATAATGGAGAACCAATGTCCGGTGAAGATGATTCTCATGAACAACAACTTCCTCGGCAACGTTCGTCAGTGGCAGAACATGTTCTTCAACAAGCGCTATGCCTTCACCCACATGATGAATCCTGACTACGAGAAGATTTGCACCGCATACAACATCCCTTATCTCCGCGTCTCTGACCGCAAGGATCTGGCTGACGCAGTACAGAAGATGCTTGACACAAAGGGGCCTTTCTTCCTCGAGACAGTTATCAAGGAGGAAGACGACGTGATGCCAATGACTGCACCAGGAGCTTCTGTAAGCGATATGAAGTTAGAAAGGTAAAAGAAAATGGAAATGAAACTCTATACAATACTTGTTTACTCTGAGAATATTGTTGGTATTCTCAATCAGATAACAGCAGTTTTCACTCGCCTTCAAGTGAATATCGAAAGCCTCAACGTGTCGCCTTCCGGCATTCCGAACGTGCATAAATACACTATCACAATCTACAGCGATGCCGCTCAGGCTCAGAAGATTGTGAAGATGGTGGAGAAGAAGGTTGACGTCATCAAGGCTGACTATTATCTCGACGAGGAAATCTTCACAAGCGAGGTTGCTCTCTTCAAGCTTTCAACTGAAAAGGTAATGGCTAATCCGGAAATCTCTCAGATTATCCGCCATTCCGATGCCAGAATGCTTGAGGTAAACGACACTTACATCACAGTTCATGTGTGCAACTCGTCAAAGGCAATCGTAGAACTCTACAAAGGTCTTGCACGCTACAAGTGCATTCTTCAATATACAAGAAGCGGTCGCGTAGCAATAACACGCAGTAAGATTGAGAAAGTGTCCGAATTCCTGAAGGAACAGAAGAACGCGCAGTTCCGATTCATGGAAGAGGGAATAAACACAGCGAAATAATAACAATGAAACGAGGTCTTTACAGAAAGTCCTCGTTTCTTTGTTTTAGCAGTTATTGGAAACGACGACAAAGTATATTTCACATCAAAATTTTTGGTCAATATTTCCCATTTATTGCGACAAATCCCACCACATAACAGCAAATCTTAGCGATATTTATCAAAACTCAATAATTCGTTTGCATATTCATCAATTATTTTGTAAATTTGTCGCGAAAAAATAAAACAAATTAATACAATGAACAAAACCCTAATTTTCGTGGCGTCTTTTGTTACTGCGTTCTCCGTGAGTGCTTTCGCTCAGGAAGATCTTTCAGAAGACTCATTGAGCAGGCAGTACAACGCTTCATTCATCTTCTCAGAAGAACAGATTGGCGAAGATGACGACGTTGCAAAATCTGCCACACTTATTTCTGACCAACACGACCCTTACATGAGGGAAGTTGGTTATTTGTTCAGCCCTATGCGTTTCAAGGTGCGTGCCTACGACTCTCAGTATGCAGGCAACTACTTCAATGGAATCCGACTGAACAATGTAGAAAACGGCCGTTACAGTTTCTCTGGTATGCAGGGAGGACTTAATGATGCCGTAAGAAACCAGGAGGGCATTTCAGCTTACGACCGTAACAATTTCGGCTATGCTTCCATTGGTGGTGCCACTAACGTAAACATTCGTGCAAGCCAATACGCAGCTGGCGACAAGGTAGGACTTGCCCTTACGAACCGCAACTATACTACCCGACTGAACTACACTCATGCTTCTGGCGTGAATGCCAATGGATGGTCATGGGTAGCATCTCTGGCTTATCGTTATGGAAATCCGGGTGTGATAGAAGGAACTTTCTACAATTCCTTCAGCTATATGCTTGGAGTAGAAAAATACATCAACGATCAGCATCGCGTAAGTTTCAACACATGGGGAGCTCCAACAGAGCGTGCTCAGCAAGGTGCTGCCACAGAAGAAGCTTACTGGCTTGCCAACAGCCACTACTACAATCCTTATTGGGGTTATCAGAACGGCAAGAAGCGCAACTCTCGTGTAGTCAATGAGTTTGCACCTTCTGCTCTTCTTACCTGGGATTGGCAGATAGACGACATGACAAAGCTCACCACATCAGCTGCTTTCACCTATTCCAATTATGCTTCTACAGCACTTTCCTACAACAACGCCTACAACCCACGTCCAGACTACTATAAGAATATGCCAAGCAGCATTCTTAATGTCTATGACACAGACGTTTACAACAATCCTGACTGGATAGCTTCCAATCCTGATGTAATGGATCAGTACTGGTCGCTTTACAACCTCTGGCAGAATAAGGAAACACGCCAGATACAGTGGGATCAGCTCTATGCACAGAATATCGCAAACAATGCGTACGGAAAGGATGCTCTCTACTATGTAGAGAAACGCCACAACGATCAGGCGGTATGGCGTGTTTCTTCTACTCTGAGCAAGGACATAAACAACGACATGAACTACGCTCTCGGCGTCAGTTTGAATCATACGAATGGCATTCACTACAAGACAATGGATGACCTTCTTGGTGCAAAAACATTCCACGACTACGATTCATACTCCATTTCCGACTACGGAATGTCAAGCCCTGAGGTACAGAACGACCTTCTCAACCCAAATCGCGAGGTCAAGGTTGGAGACAAATTCGGTTACGACTACAACATTTATGTAAATAAGGCTCAAGCCTTCGGTCAGTATTCTGCCGCATTCGGAGCTCTCAGCGCAGTCGTTTCTGCCGATGTAGAAGGCACTATGATGTCACGTTTCGGTAACATGAGCAACGGTCGCGGCTATGATACAGCTCTTTGGAATGGCATTTATAATTCTGCTTACGATTTCTCACGCGGTTCAAGCGGTTGGGCAAAGTTCCTCGGCGGTGGCGGTAAGGCAGTTCTTTCCTACAGCATCCGTCAGAATGTAATTTCAATTGCTGCTGGTTATGAAAGCCAGGCACCGCTTGCTTACAACAGTTTCGTTGCTCCACGTGTTCACAACAACTTCGTAAACAATCTCAAGAACGAGCAGATTCTTTACGGACAAGCTTCTGCCAAGTTTATGTTCGGAATTGTCAGTGGTAAGATTACTGGTTTCTTCACTCAGTTCAACAACGTTACTCAGCAGAGTGGTTTCTACAACGACGATATGCAGTACTTCACTTATCTCACAATGACTGATGTAAAGCGTCAGCATTATGGCTTGGAAGGTGCTGTAACCATTAAGATTCTTGACAACCTCAAGCTCAACCTCCTTGGTACGATTTCTGATGCTAAGTATATTGGTAACCCACGTGCTCAGCTCGCTTACGAAGGAAGTAACGCTGAAACAACAGCAACCATCAATGAATGGAAGAACCCTATAACGAAGAAGAATCAGGATCTTCGCGTTATCATGGATGGTGTTCGCGTAGGTTCTACTCCACTCACAGCTGCAAGCATCGGTATTGACTATAACATCAACCGCTGGTATTTCTCTGTGAATGCAAACTATTATGCTGACGTTTACATTGATGCTTCTCCTTACAAGCGCCTTGGCTACGTTATGGATAACGTGAAGTATTACACCAACGAGCGCCTTGTTGACATTAATGGCAATGCTACCAGCGGAATGGATGAAGCTAAGATTAATGGCGGTAATGTTTACGATTATCAGTCGGGAGAACTCATTGCAAGCTATACTCCGGAGCAGGATAAGGGCAAACCGGGTTGGATGCTCGATGCTTCAATTGGTCATCAGTTCCGTCTCGCTCATGGAAGAGCGTTGAATGTTAACCTTCAGGTGAATAATATAACCAATAACTGCAATCTCAAGACAGGCGGTTACGAGCAGAACCGTAACGACAAGGCAACTTACCAGTTCTCAAAGAACCCGTTCTATTGGTATGCAAACGCAATCAACGCCTTCCTTACAGTAAGTTTGAGATTCTAAAAACTATTATTGACATGAAAAAGTTACTATTATCAGTTTGCGTAGCATTAAGCCTCACAGCTTGCATCAACGACTTCGACGAGGAGCATGTTGACACAAATGTGTTTACAGCGGCTAACATCGGTCAGGCAAATACTACGATTGAAAACATACGAACAGAATATAAGACAACCATCTCCAACAGTTCCTATAAACTGGTTAATGAAGATAAGATTATCGAAGGTATTGTCACAGGAAACGACATAAGCGGAAACATCTATCAGTTTATTGTCATTCAGGACATTACGGAAGATGGTTATTGCGACAACACAAAGGGCGGCATCGAGGTTGCCATCAAGGGCATCGGCTCGCTGGCTGCCGTATTCCCCGTTGGTCAGCGCGTGCGCATAAACCTCAAGGGACTTTATGTCGGAGCATACGGCAAATGTCCTCGCATCGGTCAGCCATACGTCAATACGAATGGTGCTATGCGTCAAGGTCCTATGACAATAGATAAGGTGAAGAGCAACATCATGCTCGTTGGCACTCCTAACGAGAAAAATGTCATACCTCTTTATCTCACAAAGGAAGATCTGAACAGCAATAACATCGACAATATTACTCCGATGTTTGTATCCATTTCAGGTGCTACAATTCCTGACGCAAAGCTCAAGGACAACCTTGAAAAGTGTAAGTTTGCTCACACAGAAGATCCTGCTAACACTTACTCTATGGAGCATGACATAAAGATGGCAGACGGCGGCAAAGTGAAGTTGAACACAAGTACAAGTGCCACTTTTGCCAACGAATACATGCCAACAGAAACGTGCGACATTGAGGGCATCATGCTTCGCTATACAACAAGCTGGCAAATGACTCTCCGCAGCCTTGATGATGTCAGAGTAATCATGAAGTAACCACATCCACATACATATTTTTAACACTAAGAAAATAATTATATCTATGAAAAAAATATATAATCTTATGCTGCTCATGGCAGCTGTCGTGTTCGCTTCATGTAGCGACATTCCTGCTCCTTACGAACTCTTTGACAAAGGAGGCAACAGTGACATTCAGGAACCTGTTGGTGACGGAACATTTGCAAACCCATTCAACGGCATTGCAGCCAACAACTACATCGAAAATGGCGGCGATGAGAATGCAACGATGTATGTAAAGGGAATTGTTTATTCCATTGATATCGACACTTCTTACGGCAATGCTACTTACTACATTTCTGACGACGGAACATCAAAGAATAAGTTTGAAATCTATCGTGGCTACAGCCTTAATGGCGATAAATTCAAGAGCGACGATGAAGTGAAAGCTGGCGACGAAGTTATCGTTGCTGGTAAACTCGTCAACTACAACGGCACTTTTGAAATGACTCAGGGCAGCAAGATTGTTTCGCTCAATGGTTCTGGTTCTGGTGGCGGCAATCAGGGCACTCCAGGAGAGGCAAAGGGTGCTGGTACTCAGGCAGATCCTTATAATGCTACTGCAGCAAACGCCTTCATTGCAACTCTCGCCTCTGACCAAGAGTCGGCTAACGACATCTATGTTAAGGGTATCGTTGTTGAGGTGAAGGAAGCATTCAGCAGCTATGGTAACGCAACATTCTACATCGCCGACAGCAACGAATCTGCTGACAAGTTCTACTGCTTCCGCGCTCTTGGTCTTGGAAATAAGAAATGTACTGACCCTAATGCCCTCAAGGTTGGCGATGAAGTAGTTGTCTGCGGTAAGGTTGTAAACTACAAGGGCAACACACCTGAAACCGTTCAGAACAAGGCTTATCTCTACTCTGTAAACGGCAAGACAGAAGAAGGTGGTGGTGGCAACACACAGCCAGATCCAACTCCTGGTTCTCCTTCTGGTAATGGTACTCTTGATTCTCCTTACAACGCAACTGCTGCAAACAACTACGTTTCTTCTCTTGCAGCCGATGTTGAATCTGATAAAGATGTCTATGTTAGCGGCGTTGTAGTTGAAGTGAAAGAAGCCTTCAGCAGCTATGGTAACGCAACATTCTACATCGCCGACAACAACGAAGCTTCTGACAAATTCTACTGTTTCCGCGCTCTTGGCCTTGGAAATCAGAAGTGTACTGACCCTAATGCTCTTAAGGTTGGCGACAAGGTTGTTGTTTGCGGTAAGGTTGTAAACTACAAGGGCAACACACCTGAAACCGTTCAGAACAAGGCTTATCTCTACTCAGTAAACGGCAATACCACTTATGAGCCAGGAGGCAATGGCGGTAACGATAATCCAGGTGGGAACTCTGGTAGCAATGCTGGAGTAAAGCAGGAAGGCACTACTGTAATACTCACCAATTCTGATGCTACAGCAGGCAACGAAACCATTACTTGCACACTAAATACTTATGGTTGGGAAAATGCTAAAGACCCTGCAAAAGTAACTCTTTCTGATGGCACTACAATCGAGTTCGGCAAGGGCGAAAGCACTAATGCTCCAAAGTATTACGATGCGACAAACGGAGTTCGTATGTATGCAAAGAACACGCTTACCATCAATGGTGCAAAGAAGATTGCAACAGTTATTCTTGAATGTGACTCATATCAGGGAACCAACTATGTTGGCAACCCTACGATGACAGTTTCCTTCTCTGGCAATAACTGCATCATGGTGAACGATCATACTCAAAACAGCGGTGGCGTCCAGTGTCGCGTTAAGAATATCACAATTACTTACGCAAAGTAAATACGTAAGAATGAAACTGAAACATTTCTTTCTGCCACTCATAGCTATTTCACTGGCGTTTATCTCTTGCGGTGGTGACGATGATGATACTATCGGAGGTGGAGCAGCCTCTTCTCAGAACGTAAACAGGAATCCGTCTTCTATCAAGGACGCTGACCGCATAGAGATTCCGCGTTTAAAAGGCACAGAGCAGGACATCTTTATCGTCAACAAGACAGACGACGGCCTTTACAACTATTGCATGGAATACAACACCAATGCAATACATTCGCGCTGGGTAGCTTACCGTTACGACAAGAAACTGGCAGCAAAGAACTGGCCAACGCGTTCCGATGCCTGGGCAGCTGATCCTTCGTTGAAGAACCACTCTTATGCGCAAGTGGCTGTTCAGACATTCAAGGGCTACCAGAGAGGCCACATCTTAGGTTCTGCCGAGCGTTACTACAGCAAGCAAGCCAACGAACAGACGTTCTATATGTCTAACATGTCGCCAATGATTGGAGTTTTCAATACTACGTATTGGGGTACGGTGGAAGATAAAGTTCGCGATGATTGGGGCAGGCCTATTGCTGCTGGCGACACCCTTTATGTAGTGAAAGGCGGAACCATTGACAACGGCATGATCAACACCCGTCTTGACGTTCTTAACACCAACGGTTCCACAACATACATGGCGGTTCCAAAGTATTATTTCATCGCCTTGCTGAAACAAACCTCTAATGGTTCGCTGACCGCCATCGGCTTCATGTTGGAGCACAAGGACTACAAGAACACCACAAACAAGTTCCTGTCTGAACTACCTCGTAACAGCGCTTTGTCCATCGATGAGCTAGAAGAAAAAACTGGTATTGATTTCTTCTGCAATCTTCCGGACAATGTAGAAAATATTGTTGAAGCAAGCTATAGTTTATCTCAATGGTCAGGATTATAACCCCTCTATACAAGTAAGAAAAATACCTCATCGTACCCGCTGCGATGAGGATTTTTTTTATTATACTCCACAAAACACTTTATCTATATTACCTTAAAGTAAATAATTCGCCAATTTACTTTAGACCGCCAACTTTTTTTCGTACCTTTGCAGCAAGTTAGGAAATTTCGAAACAAAACCCAGAACTATGAATATACTATTACTTGGCTCAGGTGGCCGCGAACATGCTTTGGCTTGGAAGATAGCTCAAAGTCCTAAAGTTGAAAAACTCTTTATCGCTCCAGGTAACGCAGGAACTGGCAAGTGTGGCGAGAATGTAAATCTCAAGCCTACGGACTTCCCTGCTGTTAAGCAATTCGTACTCGACAACAACGTCAGCATGGTTGTTGTAGGTCCTGAAGACCCACTCGTAAAGGGAATCTACGACGAGTTCAAGAACGACGAGAAGACAGCGCATATCCCTGTCATCGGTCCTTCAAAGGAAGGTGCTCAGCTTGAAGGCTCAAAGGACTTCGCCAAGGCTTTCATGATGCGCCACGACATTCCTACTGCCAAGTACCAGACTTTCACAGGCGAGACACTCGAGGAAGGTCTTAAGTTCCTCGAAACTCTCAAGGCTCCTTACGTTCTCAAGGCAGACGGTCTTTGCGCAGGTAAGGGTGTGCTCATACTCGACACTCTCGAAGAGGCAAAGAAGGAACTCAAGGAAATGCTCGGCGGTATGTTCGGCACAGCTTCAGCAAGCGTTGTCATCGAGGAATTCCTCAGCGGTATTGAGTGCTCTGTCTTCGTGCTAACTGACGGCAACGACTACAAGATTCTCCCTGAGGCAAAGGATTACAAGCGCATCGGCGAAGGCGACAAGGGCTTGAACACTGGCGGTATGGGCTCCGTTACTCCTGTTCCATTCGCAACAAAGGAATGGATGCAGAAGGTGGAAGACCGAATCATCCGTCCTACGGTTGAAGGCCTCAAGGCTGAGAACATCTGCTACAAGGGATTCATCTTCTTCGGACTTATCAATGTTGAAGGCAATCCTATGGTCATTGAGTACAACTGCCGCATGGGCGACCCAGAGACAGAGAGCGTAATGCTCCGCCTTAAGAGCGACCTCGTTGAACTTCTCGAAGGCGTTGCAGAAGGCAACCTCAAGGATCGCGAAATTGAGTTTGACGAGCGCGCTGCTGTATGCGTAATGCTCGTTTCTGGCGGTTATCCAGAGGAATACAAGAAGGGCTACGAAATCACAGGCATCGACGATGTTGAAGGCTCTATCGTCTTCCATGCCGGCACAGCACTCAACGAAGGCAAGGTTGTAACAGCTGGCGGTCGTGTAATCGCAGTTTCTTCTTACGGAAAGGACAAGGCAGAAGCTCTCGCTAAGTCATTCCAGGAGGCTCAGAAGATTAACTTCACCGACAAATACTTCCGCTCAGACATCGGCTTCGACCTTTAATGCGCAGACTTCAGAAAGAAATATCTACAAGCAGGTTGTCATGGCCCATAGCGGCTATGACTTCCTTGCTATTCTGGTTTATAGCATGGCTTGAAGACAACGTAACCTTCCTCCCTTTCGTTCTGATGATGGTTACAGGACTTCTGATGATGTGGGTGAACCATCTCTTCGCCCTTATCCGCATTTTCAGCCGAATGATAGCAAGCTCGTTCCTTGTCTTCACTACGGCTCTGATAATAGTTCCAGACGTAGGCGGCTTACAGCTTGAGGCAACGTTCCTACAGTTCTGTCTGATCAGTTTCCTCATCCTGTTCTTCTCCTGCTATCAATATCCTAAGGCTCAAGGCGTTATCCTCTACGCATTCCTTATGATAGGACTTGCGAGCTTGGTTTTCAAGCAGATACTTTTCATCGTACCACTACTGTGGTTGCTTACTGGCTACTGCATGGTAACATTCAGCACAAAGATCTGGCTGTCGTCACTCTTCGGCATCGGCTTGCCTTACCTCTTCGTCTTTACCTACTACATGTTGGTAGGCACACCTTCTGAGGAAATGACGCTCCTACACAAGTGGGAGTTCTGCCACGCATTCAACTTCAACGGAGTGAGCACTACAGCGATTGTTTCGTTCTGTTCCTCATCGCTTCTCTCTAGCTTGGGAATTGTCCACCTTGTGCGCGAAGGCCACAAGGACAAGGTGCGCACAAGAATGATGTACCAGATATTCATCGCCATAGCCATCTTCATGGTCATAATGACGCTGATACAACCTATTCACATCTTCCGTTACACCGCCTTGCAACTCATAGCTACGAGTGCCATGATGGGAAGATTCTTTGCTATGACGGATTCCAAGCAATCGAACATCACCTTTATCACAATCGTTTCGCTTGCATACATACTAACGATATACAACTTATTCTAACACAACAACCTCGACAGAACATGGATTTCATCATTTCATCAGGCTATTGGGGTATGTTGCTTTGCGGTTTCCTTACCGCCACCTTCTTCCCTTTCAGCAGCGAAGCTGTATTAATAGCACTGCTTGGCGCAGGACTTAACCCGACAAAGTTGCTCTTGTTCGCCTGCATAGGCAACGTGGCCGGAGGTTTGACCAGCTACGCCATCGGAAGAATAGGCAATCTATATTGGATAGAAAAGTACCTTCATGTAAAGCGAGAAAAACTCAACAGGGCACAACGCTTTATGGCAGGTCACGGAGCATGGATAGGCTTCTTCTCTTTCATTCCTGTACTGGGATGCGCAATAACCATTTCGCTCGGATTGATAAAAGCAAACATTCCTATATCAATGACATCTATCAGCCTTGGCAAGATTGTTAGATACGTCGTGCTTGTCTATGGCTATCTCATGATATAATAAAAAGAATCACCTTAACTATTATTTTGACTATGAAAAAGTTTCAACTCGATCTTACCGTCAAATCCATTGAGCATATAAACGACAAATACACGCTCATAAAGCTAACGGACGAAAAGCCACTGCCAGAAATGCTCTCTGGACAGTTCGTAAACATCCGTATAGACAATGCCGACACATTCCTACGTCGCCCTATCTCCATCAACTATGTTGACAAGAAAGCCAACGAACTGCATCTGCTCGTTGCGGCAGTAGGAGAAGGAACGATATGGCTGACATCTCGTTCTGTTGGCGACAAGGTGAACATGCTCCTTCCACTCGGCAACGGATTCTCACAGCCATGCTCACTGGAGAAGGACAAGGCTGTCCTGCTCGTCGGTGGTGGCGTTGGCGTAGCTCCCCTACTCTACCACGGTAAGATATTGAAAGACAATGGTATAACTCCGATATTCCTCCTCGGCGCACGTTCTGAAAGGGATCTTCTACTGCTCGACAAATTCAAGGCCATCGGTGATGTTTACGTAACAACAGAAGACGGAAGCATGGGCGATAAGGGCTTCGTGACGAACTCTTCTTTCGTTGCCGACAATCTCGCTGAGAAAGTTTCGCTTATCTCATGCTGCGGCCCTAAGCCAATGATGGTTGCCGTTGCTCGCATGGCAAAGGAGAAGGGCGTTGACTGCGAGGTTTCTCTTGAGAACATGATGGCGTGCGGCCTTGGCGCTTGCCTCTGCTGCGTAGAAAAGACAGTCAAAGGCAATGTCTGCGTCTGCAAGGAAGGTCCAGTATTCAACATCACTGAGCTGAACTGGTAAACCCGACATCGGGGATAATAAATGGAAAAACTGTGTGTGAAAGCTGCTTTAGAATGCCGACACATTAATCCAAAGAAAATCGAAATATACAGAAAACCGAACCGCCGTCTTGAGTTCTTTCAAGCCGACAGTTCGGTTTAAATTATCCTATAGCTGAAACCTACGTCCCTACCTCTTAAACTTCTTATAGAGTTTCCACGCAAACCATATACCGTCAACTGTGGAAATAGCGGTAGAGACAAGGTTCTTCTTATTGATCCGTCCGAAGAAACCTTTCTTTCCGTTTGTAGCCGAAAGTTCGTCTTTTGCAAGAAGTGCCTTCTTCAGTTTCTCGATATTCTTGGCATGCAAGTCAAGTTCGGCATTCAAGGCAGCCTTGCGTCGGGAAATGTCGTTGAGAGAATTATATTCCATACCGTAAATACATTTGCCAAGATTATACATTTGTGCTACTTGATTCCAATATCAAAGAGAAGAACTTTACAAGCGGATTGACAATAAGCGTTTTCCTGAAAGCTATCATCGCCAGGAAGAATACCAGATAGACGACAGCCATGATCACAAACGACCATGCCAAGCCGGTATAAGAGCTTATCACCGCAGCCAAAGCCAACGACAACAATATGCTCATTGAGAAAAGGAAAAACATGAACATCATAATGAAGATAAACCCAGCAATAATGCGCACGCCCTTATCTGCCGCATCTATTTTCAGCAGTTCTGCCTTTACTCCAACCCACTTCTTCAGTGACTCTAATAGCTGGACAAAGAGATCAACGTTTTTGTCTGATGACATCATAATTAGATATTCTCGTCAGCAGCAGCGTCCTTGATATCGTCAACAAGGTCGTCAACTTCCTTCATAGAGAGTTTAAGATTGTGCTTGTCGCAGAAATCCTTTACAGTATCTGCAATCTTGTCGCGTGTGTCCTTACCCTTTTCTGGTGCCAAGATAATACCGAGTGCTGCACCTGCAATAGCGCCACCGAGGAATGCGCCAACGTAACTTAATGCTTTCATAGTTTTATGTTTTAATGAGTTATTAATTTGTGGCAAAAGTACGACATTTTTTAAATGTGCCAAATGTTTTTGCCTACTTTTTTATTAAAAAATGTCAAAAAAGGGCTATTTAACAATTTTTATATTCAAATTATATCGTTATTTTCCGAAAAATAAGTAACTTTGCAACCGTTCAGTGAACTATTAACTACGAATCTACGAAAATATAAACAATCAAAACAATATGAAAAAGAGTTTAATTATGTTCGCAGCAATGGCTGTTGCTGTATCTTTCACAAGCTGTAAGTCATCAGAAAGTGCATACAAGAAGGCTTACGAGAAGGCTAAGGCTGCTGAAGAAAAGTCAGCTGGCTACGTAACAGAAACTGTAAACACAATTGAGGAAACTACAACTTATGTTCCTACTGTAGAGAAGCAGACTTACACAGAAACTCCTGTACAGTCATACCAGCAAGAAACTGTTCCTACACGTCAGGAAAGCTACTCAATGATTGATGGAGAAGGTCTCAAGGCTTATAGTGTCGTTGTTGGTTCTTTCGGTGTAAAGGCTAACGCAGAACGTCTCCAGGGTACTCTCCGCGGTCAGGGCTACAACGCTCAGATTGTTCGCACAGCAAACAACCTCTACCGCGTCGTTGCAGCTTCTTCTGACTCTATGAGCGATATCGTTTCTGACAAGAACCGCCTCAAGAGCAGCTATGCTGACGCTTGGATTCTCCGCAAATAAATAATGCGTATTTTAGCTATCGACTACGGGCGAAAACGCACAGGTATAGCAGTCACTGATCCATTGCAGATTATTGCTAATGGGTTAGTGACTGTGCCCACTCATACTCTTCTCTCCTTTCTTGAGGATTACATCCGAACGGAACAGGTAGAGAAGATTATTTTTGGTGAGCCAAAGCAAACCAACGGCGAAGCTTCAGAGAATCTGGCTCGCGTACAGCAGTTCGTCAACCGTTGGAAAAAGCTCCATCCGGAAATTCCGATAGAGTTCTTCGATGAACGCTTCACTTCCGTCCTTGCCCATCGTACGATGATTGATGCTGGCTTGAGGAAAAAGGCAAGACAGGACAAGGCTCTTGTTGATACCATCTCCGCCACAATAATTCTACAAGACTACATGGCAAGCCGACGATGAACAAATTGTAATTTTCTTAAATCGTACCTTATGTTACTTCCTATTTATATTTACGGAATGCCGGTGCTGCGCAAGGTGGCAGAGGACATTACTCCTAACTACCCGGAACTCAAGACACTCATCGACAACATGTGGCAGACACTGGAAACCACAGGTGGCATCGGACTTGCAGCTCCACAGATAGGCAAGGCTATCCGACTTGTTATCATCGACCTCGACCCTTTGAAGGAAGATATGCCTGAATATGCTGGTTTCCGTCAGGTTTACATCAACGCACACATTGAAGAGTATGGCGACAAGAAGGACTCCAGCGACGAAGGATGCCTCTCCCTGCCAGGACTTTCTGAGAAGGTTGTCCGCCCTACGAGCATTCGCGTAAAGTGGATGGACGAGGAGTTTAACGAGCACGACGAGTGGGTTGACGGTTATCTCGCACGTGTCATGCAGCATGAGTTCGACCATCTTGAGGGCAAGATGTACGTTGATCACGTTTCTCCTCTACGCAAGACACTACTCAAAAACAAGCTCAAAGCTCTTACGCAAGGCAAGTATAGCGCAAGCTACAAAACGAAATCGTTGAAGTAACTTCCATTTTGTGTACAAGCACATTATCGGCATATTACTACTGTTAGTAGTAAACGTCAGCTCTTTCGCCCAGTTCAACTACAACAGACTTCTGAACGTAGGACGCACGGCGCTCTACTATAACGATTATGTGCTATCAATACACTATTTCAGCCAAATCATCAGCGCAAAGCCATATCTCTACGAACCTTGGTACTTGCGTTCCGTGGCAAAATACAACCTGGAGGACTATATCGGTGCTGGCAACGACTGCAACGAAGCTATAAAGCTGAATCCGTACATCGTAGAACTTTACCACCTTCATGGTATTTGCGCTATTCAGCAGAAAGACTTCGACACGGCGATTGACGACTATAACAAAGCAATAGAGATGCGGAACAATGACAAGGATTATTGGTACAACCGCACATACTGTTATCTTGAGAAGAAAGATTATGACAAAGTACACGAAAACGTAGATACTATGCTCAGACGCTGGGACAAATCGTCCCAGCTCTATCTTCTCGATGCAGAAGCATACCTGAACCAGAAAGACACGATAAAGGGAGAAGAGTGCATAAAGAAAAGCTTGGAGATAGACGAACACAACGGCAAGGCATGGCAGTTTCTTGCCATGGTAAACCTTGGCCACAAGAAGTGGAGGGACGCAGAGGAGTATCTCACGAAAGCCATTCACTATCGTCCAAACTACGCAAGACATTATCTCTACCGCGCCCTTGCACGCATAAACACGAACAATATTCGCGGAGCAATCTCCGATTACGACAAGACAATAGAGCTAGATCCAAACAATGTTCTTGCCCACTACAACCGTGCAGTAATCCGTATGCAGGTGGGAGACGACAACCGTGCCCTACTCGACTACGACTTCATAGTAAACTACGAGCCACGCAACGTAATGGCTCGCTTCTGTCGCGCTGTTTTGCGACAGAACACAGGCAATGTAAAAGGTGCCGTTGAAGATTACGGTGCCATACTCCGCATACTGCCACAGTCGTGGGATGTCCGCATGAAGCGCGCTGCACTCAACGAGAGCATCGGAAACTACAACGCAGCTATCGACGACTACACATACATGCTCAACGAATATCCTAACTCTTGGTATCTACGACAGCAGCGTGCCGCCCTATACCGCAAGATAGGACAGAAGAACAAAGCCGATCTCGATGAGTTCAAAATCTTCAACGAGCAGAACGACAAGCACTTCGGCATAAACACTCAGCGATGGTCTAAGGCAAAGATTAACGAGGTTAGAAAGCGTTCCGAGATTGACTTTTCCAAATACCGCCTTCTTATCGTTGAGGACAGCGTTGAGGTGGAACATGAAGAAATAAAGGAAGACTTTAAGGAAGTGACAGGAATGCGCGGCCGCATACAGAACAAGAACATCGAAGAGCGTTTCCTTGACCAGATTCTCATTTCCGAAGAAGAAGCAAAGGAAGATAGTTCTCTCACCACACCGACGCAGAACTACAACGAAGGTTGCATCGCGGCAAATGAAGCTCGCTACGAGGAAGCTTTAGATTATTTCAACAAAGCAATTGCCCATGACCCACGCTTCGACCGTGCTCTCTTCAATCGTGGTCTTACACTCATCAAACTCGGCAAGAAGGAAGAAGCCCTCCGCGACCTGAGTCTTGCGGGTGAACTTGGCATTACCCAAGCCTACAGCCTTATGAAGAAGCACAGCAAATAGAACCCACCTTAAATACCTACTATGCGATCACTTTTTACACTACTTTCCCTTTTTATATTTCTTTGTCCAAATGCCCAACCTAAGTTGGAGAATCATGGCAATTGGGCAAGAATCATAGCCAATGACAAGCCGATGCTGATGATTGGCGGTGAACTCGGAAACTCATCGGCATCGACAATAGAGGATGTTCAGCGCATCTTCCCCCATCTTAAAGCCTTAGGCCTCAACACCGTTCTTGCGCCCGTAACCTGGGAACTCATAGAGCCGAAGGAGGGCGTTTACGACTTTTCTTCTTTGGACAACATCATTCTCGAAGCCCGAAAGAACGACTTGAAGGTTGTCCTTCTATGGTTTGGCGCATGGAAGAACTCCATGAGTTGCTACGCTCCGGAATGGTTCAAGCGCGATGTGAAGCGCTTCCCTCGCGTTCACGACCGCAACGGAATTCCTATGGAAGAAGCGTCGTCACTCTCAACCAACGTCTTGGAAGCCGACAAGCGCGTCTTCTGCCAGATAATGAGGCACATACGCGAAGTTGACGAGAAGGAGCAGACGATAATAATGGTGCAAGTGGAGAACGAAATCGGAATGATAAAGGAACCACGCGACTATAGCAAGGACGCAACGAAGATGTATAACAGTCAGGTGCCGAAACAGCTGACCGACTATTTCATAAAGAACAAGAAATCGCTAAACAACGGCCGCTTGCTCATTAAAAGCGAGAAGGGCAACTGGGCAGAGATGTTCGGCAGCGACATGTATGCTGAAGAGATTTTCCAGGCATGGACTTACGCCACCTATGTGGAGGAGATAGCGAAAGCTGGCAAAAGCATCTACAATCTTCCTATGTACGTAAATGTGGCGCTGAACAGCCGAAATCGCAAGCCAGGAGAATATCCGTCGGCAGGTCCTCTTGCCCACCTTATAGATATATGGCATTGCGGAGCACCAAGCATTTCCGTACTTGGCTTAGACCTATACGACAAAGGCTATCGCGACTGGACAGCAAAATATCATCTGCCAAACAACCCGCTCTTCATTCCGGAGATACGACTGGAGGATCAGGATGCCATGCGCGCGCTCTACGCTTTTGGTCATCACGACGCTATGGGTTTCTGTCCGTTCTCTATCGAGGATTATCCGCTACATAGCAACAGCAGCAACAGCGACTGGAAGAACATGGATCTCTCAAAAGACGACCAGCTCAACGCGTTCTCCTCTTCTGGCAGCTCTACCCTATCGCCTATCGCCGTTTCTTATCGTCTGCTACAACAGACAGAAAGCCTCATCCTGAAGCATCAGGGAACGGAGAACATGGACGCTGTAATCCTGGACAACGACCTTCGCGAAGCCGACATCCGAATGCCAGACGGAATAATCCTGCACGTTAAGCACAGCTACTCGTTAGGATGGGAACCTGGCGCACAGTCAGACACATGGCCGGAAGTGGCGTGCATAATTATACGTCAGGACAAGGACGACTATGTGGCAATAGGCTCCGGCATCGTCATTACATACGAGAAAGACTCGAAGGCGAAAGCGTCAAAACCGCAGGTCGGACTTGCGAAATGCGAGCAGGTGGAATATTCTGCTGACGGCAAGATGCAGATTCTCCGTCATCTCAGTGGAGACCAGACTCACCAGGGGCGCCATATCCGCATTCCTGTAGGCGAATATCAGATACAGCATTTCCGCCTATACGAATATTAAAGGTATAAGAAATCAACAAATCCTTAAAATATCCTATGAAAAGATTCATTCTTTGCACTGCCTTGGCTATATTCTCCGTAGGCAGCATGATGGCGCAGAAGAGCGCTGTAACATTCGACAGTTACGAATGGGACTTTGGTAACATTGATGCCGCGAATGGCGCTGTTTGCCACACTTTCACATTCAAGAACAACAGCAAGAAGGCTGTTAAGGTGGGCAAGGTCATTCCGAGCTGTGAGTGCATCTCAGTAAGAGCGCTCTCAAAATCTTCGCTCAATAACGCGAGCATAACAGAAGATGTTCAGCCTGGTAAGACTGCTCAGATTATGGTGGT
>JAZLKJ010000063.1:0-7493 GCA_045597565.1 Prevotella sp.
TCCAGCACCTCTCAAATATCGTGCTGATTGGCAAGGAGAAGGAAAGTCATGAGTGGCTTGAACCTGTAACTGACGAACAATATAATGAAGCAAACAAATGAAACGAGTATTAGTAATAACGACAAGTCCACGCGTAAAGAGTAACTCAGACGCACTGGCTGATGAGTTTATCCGTGGCGCAAAGGAAGCAGGTCACGAAGTAGAGAAAATCTCTATTCGCGAGAAGAACATCCAGTTCTGTAAGGGGTGTTTGGCTTGCAGCAAGAAGAATCGTGCAGAAGAGTTCAATCGCGGTGAGGGGGGCATCATCTGCATCATCAAGAACGATGACATGGGCGAAATCATTCAGAAGATGCACGATGCCGATGTAATCTGTTGGGCAACTCCTATCTACTATTATGAGATGAGTGCGCAGATGAAGGTTGTCATTGATCGTGGTAATCCACTCTACACCTCCGACTATCATTTCCGTGACATCTACATGCTTACCTCTGCTGCCGAGGATGAAGAGTTTGTACCACAGCGTGCCGTGGCTGGTCTCACAGGTTGGATTGACTGCTTTGAGAATGCAACACTCAAAGGAACTGTCTTTGCTGGTGGAGTGAATGATCCTGGCGATATAAAGGAACATCCATCCTTGCAGAAGGCTTATGAGATGGGAATCTCAATATAATATGAAAACATTTGCTGCTATTGACTTCGAGACAGCAAACAATGAACCTACAAGCGTATGCTCAGTGGGTATTGTCATTGTAAGGGATTGCCAGATAGTTGATTCCTTTTACTCGCTTATCAAACCAGAACCAGAATGGAAAGCTTTCTTCTCCAAAACGTGGCTATTGGATTATAAATAATTGAGAGCACAAGAAAACTAATGACACATCGACCGAGGCAATGAAGAAACTCAGACAGGAATACAACAAATCCAAGAAAACAAAATGACAAGTAACGAACAAGCATTATTGGCACAGATGCAAGACCTTGGATATTCACATGGTCTTTGCGTCACTGCCCTTCAGATACTCTCACAATCCAAGCAAGCAGTCAGTGATATGCTTGCCTATCTTTATGATGAACGACCGACAGAAGAAGAGTTTATCAAAGAGATAGCAAGGATTTGTGAATTGAACGGACTTAGTCTACAATTATAGTTAATCCTTATGATCCCCCACATACTTATATACCTCATAGTCATAAACCTCGTTGCTTACGTGATGTATGGAAATGACAGCTGAAGGCCAGAAAGAACAAATGGCGCACCCCAGAATCCACACTCCTGATGATCGCTCTCATTGGTGGGGCATACGGAGCATGGCTTGGGATGAAGGTGGAAAAATTAAATGTTGATTCCCACAATATTCTATAAAATAATCCGTTATTTAGATGGAAATAATAGTTTCTGCGTAATCACACTACTTTTGCAGAAGATATCTTGGTAATTCACCTACATTATTAACAATAGAAACTTAGAATTATGAACTGGATTACATTATTGGGTAGGATAGATTTATACCATGTAATAAGCTGTATAGAATTAAACTCTATTAAAGGCACTTCTGACATCGACATTTGTGAAGGTGTGCAGGTGGGAGATATCATATATGTTGTTGACCATGACTTGCGTGATTTTCGTCTCTCGAGTGTAGTTTATCGAATGGAAGTTTATGCTGTGAGATCAGGAGTTTGCGATGCACGTATTACACACCCCATGATGTATTCGCATGAACATCTCAACCTTAGCATTCCTCAGTTAAGCAACATTGACTAAGAACTTGTAGATGTACCACAAAAGCTGACTCAGGAAGTAGCTGATTATCTGCAGAACATCTTTGAACATGAGAAAGAATATAGCGATGTTTATAGCAAAGATACAATAGCCACTTTGAGGACATTAGCTATCATGTCTGATTATTGATAACTCCTTTAACATACAGCACTATCCCAAAGGCACAAATTGAAAATTTTGAGTCCATTAGAATCAATCGCCTCACGAATGAAGGTAGCAGAATAATAAGAAAATAATGAGAAAAGTTATGGGAATACTGACAATGCTTTGCAGCCTATTAGGTTGCACTGCACAGACAGAAGGATTTTCTTCTATTTCAGTTGAGGAATATGCAAAAGCAATTGAGGACACTGCAATTGTGCGCCTCGATGTCCGTACAGCAGAAGAATACGCAGAAGGGCATATTGCCAACGCTATCAACATTGACGTCCAAAGAGACGATTTTGAGAAACAAGCGATATCAAAACTCCCAAAGGATAAAGTGATAGCAATAAACTGCCGTAGCGGTAGGCGAAGCAAGAACGCTGCAAGAATTCTTGTAAAGAATGGCTACAATGTCATTGAACTTGATGCCGGCTACAATGGCTGGGTGAATAAGGGTATGCCCGTAACGAAATAACAACTTGAAGATAGCTTCCATCATAGAAAACGGATATGAAAACTACTATAATTAGAGTCATTATACTATTTGTAGGATTGATCATAGCACACTTCGGCGTGTCGCTATTCCTACTTGCCAACCTTGGTTCTGATCCGTTCAACGTGATGATACAAGGCTTGAGTAGGTCTATTGGCGATGTAATAACCTCTCCGCTTATCACCCACGGCAACACACACATGGCTGTAAGCATACTTATCATCATCGTGCTTCTGTTCGTTGACCGAAGCTACATAAAGATAGGCACATTGATATGCATGTTCTGCGGAGGTCCAATTATAGACGTGTTCAACATGATGCTCGGATCGGTCATAACTCCTGATAGTGCGATGGCGATAAGAGTCATTGGCAATGTATTGGGGTGTATCATCCTTGCTCTTGGCATGTCTATTGTGATAAAGTCGGATGCAGGAACAGGTCCTAATGACCTTGTCGGCGTGGTAATTAGTGACAAACTGAAGAAGAAATTCTCCATTATCCGCATGATGGTAGATGCTTGTTTCCTCGTCTGTGGCTGGCTTCTTGGCGGTGTAGTAGGCATAGGAACAGTAATCTGCCTCTTCCTCGTTGGTCCTGTAGCAGGATTCTTCCTGCCGAAAAGCGAGAAGGTTATCAACAATATTTTAGCAAAAGACAAATAAACATTGGGAATGGAAACGACGCCCCATGACGTCGTTATAATGCAAGATAAAAATCTGGTGGATAAAGAAAAATGTGCATGGAAGGCAAATGACGGTCAGCAGCCAGACGAGTAATAATGTGAAACTGAAATATGTAGTTCCGTTTAAACCTTTGGCTTCAGCCGAAGAATGTGTTATCTGCGGCGCGACGTTGGTTAATACAGGTTAAAGGTGCTGACGATGTCAACATTTCACCACGGACGTAACAGTTCCGTCTTTTAGTTTTGTAGTAAGAAGGGAACCCTGTTTTACTTGCGACGCAGACGTTATGACCTTATTTCCAACCATGGTCATGGAGTAGCCGCGCTGAAGAAGAAGCTCGGGATCAAGGTGTTTAATGCGCTCTGAGAATAACAGGAGGCGATGATTTTCGCTTTCAATATTGTGGTTTATACGGTTCTTGATGCGCTCGTATAGCTGATCAAGCATAGCTGTCTGTTTTGAACATACAAGCGAGAACAGAACGGGAATCTTGCCCGATAGCGTCTGAAGGCGAAGCTTCTCATTCTGCATCTTAAGGAGGGCAGCACGTTCAATCCTATCCTGGGCGCGAGTAACAAGTTCAAGAGTGGAAATGAGATTCTCTATCAGAAATACAGCTGCCGCTGTAGGGGTTTTTACTCGAGTATGCGCGATAAGGTCAAGCACGCAGTTGTCGCGTTCGTGACCGATACCTGTTATGATAGGCAGAGGGAACTGCGCCACATTCTCTGCGAGCGCAAATGAGTCAAAGCCAGACAAATCAGAAACGGCTCCACCACCACGAATGATAACAACGCAATCGAACTCATCCATTCGTTCGAAGATACGGTTCAAGGCGGCAATAACGCTTTGCTCTACCGCCTCGCCCTGCATTGCAGCCGGGAACAGTTCTACCTTGAAGGCAAAGTCGGCAGAATTGGAGAAAAGTTGATTACAGAAGTCGCCATAGCCAGCAGCAGTATCAGCCGAAATAACGGCGATATTCTTGGTAAAAGCAGAGAATGGGAGTTGCTTTTGTAGGTCAAACACACCTTCTTCCTTCAGTTTACGGAGAATTTCCTCTCGCTTGCGTTGCATATCGCCTATCGTAAAGGTTGGGTCGATGTCCATCACGCGATAAGCAAAGCCGAAGCTTATGTGGAACGTCGGTTGAACCAAGAGCAGCACCTTCATGCCCGAAACAAGCGGAGAACCAGCAACTTCAAGGAAGTTTTGCGAGATATATTGCCACTGGTTTGCCCAGCAATTTGCACGCGCCTTTGCTACAGGCGTATTTGAGCCTTCCTCTTTCTCAACCAAATCCATGTAACAATGGCCGCGAACGGAGAGAGAAGAAATCTCCGCTTGCACCCAGTAAGCATAATCCATAGAGCCCTCTATGGCGTCTTTTACGAGGGAGTTGAGTTGAGAAAGAGTAAGGCGATTCTGCATATTATGAAGCATCGTTTTGCATTGCGGCGGATTTATGGAGGTGCGCTGCCCTCAGCGCACCACGCGCAATAAAATCAAATATTACTTTTATTTATCCCACTCTTATTTCTTGAAGAGGAGCGGAATAAACTCATTAAGACTACGACGCCAAGTGAGCCACTCATGGTGAGTGCCAGGAGAGTCGTAGTAAGTATTCTTAATGCCACGCTTTGTGAGCATCTCAGACATAGCCTTGCACTGGAAGTTCTCTTCTGAACCCATAGAGATGAAAAGAGCGTGAACCTTCTGGTTGAAGGCAGCAGGATCAGCGAAAGCGCCGTTGTAAACCTTGTCAAGGCTCTGTTCGTTTACGCCGAAGATAGCACCTGAGAATGCGCCGATGTAAGAGAACTTATCAAGATTAGTGAGAGCTATATCGAATGTTTCCTTGCCACCCCAAGAGAGACCTGCCATAGCGCGGTTCTCACGGTCAGTGAGTGTGCGGAAAGTCTTGTCGATGTGAGGAATGAGCTCAGTAAGCATGATTGGAGTGAAAGAAGCTCCGAAATCCTGCATTGACTCGCCACGCTTTGCGCCGAATGAGTAGCTACAGTTGCCGTTGTCCATAACAACAATCATAGGAACTGCGCGACCTTCAGCGATGGCATTGTCCATGATGAAAGCCATGTGCCCCTGGTTGTGCCAACCAGTCTCGTCCTCGCCCATACCGTGCTGGAGATAAAGCACAGGATAACGCTTGTTAGGATTCTTCTCGTACTCTGCAGGAGTATATACGAAGCAGCGGCGTGGACCTTGCTCAATACCTGAGTGGTAGTAGCATTCGCGAACCTGTCCGTGCTCAATATTCATATTGTATGTGTAATAAGCAGCAACCTCCGGCTTCTCAGGAATCTCTATACCACCAGCAAACAAGCCACAGCCGTAGAATGCCTGAGAGTTAGGATCAACAGCACGGAAGCCGTCTGCCTCTACGAAATAATAGTGAAAACCTTCTACGAGCGGATCAGTTGTAACACGCCAAGAGCCGTCGAACGCCTTCTTCATCTCATACTTCTTGCTACAAATGTCGAGAATCATCTTCTTTGCCTCGTTCTTTGGAAGTACGAAAGTAGCGCGGTTCTGGTCGTCAACCTTTGGCCATTCAGCAGCAGGAACAACGGTAGAAGCTACGGTTCCGAAGCCTTCGCCAACAGACTCGGGGTCGTGAGTTTCGTCCTTTGGATCAACCTTCACGCCCATGAGAGGGAGCATGACGTAAGCATAGCGGCGACCAAGTTCACGATAGCCAGCAGCGTCAAAGTGGAGGTGGTCAGCAGCACAAGTGATGCTCTTTGAAGAAACTGCATGAGCTGTAGGAATTGTCTTATAAAGATCGTTTACTGCTGGGTTCATTCCAGCGCAGATACCGCCACGATTCTCGTGAACAGCTTCACCAGCAAGCAGCGGAACATTCTTTGCCTTGAGGTTGAGGTCCTTGAGAAGATGATTGTAAACATCGTTCACCCATCCTGCCCAACGAGGATCGCCAGAGTTTGTTTCGCCCTGGTGCATGAGAATACCCTTGATGACACCGTCTTTCTGAGCCTTCTTAGCGAGAGTTACAAGGCGCTCGTAAGGGTTGTCGTCGTAAGCTTTGAGCATACCCTTCATCCATCCTGGAGCACGCTGAACGTAGTTGCCCAAAGAGTCTGGCATGAAACCGCGGATGTCGATACCGCCGATAGCCACGTGAACGATACCAATCTTCACGTCCTTTGGAAGATGCTTGAGCATCTCGCGACCGAAATAGTCAGCTGGAGTAAGACCGTTGCCAGGACGGCAGAGAGGTGGAACGGCTGTGCTCCATTCGCCCATCTTACGACCAAGTTCAGGGTTGTCAACGGCAGCCATGAGCTTGAAGCGTGGGGCGACATTCTCTTTGTCCATCTGTTCTGGACGAGCAGCACCTTCCATGTTAGACTGTCCGAAGCAGAGGAAGATGTAGAACTTCGGATCGACTTTCGCCTGCGCTGCTGTGAGCGTCAGGATAGCGATTAAGGTTAAGAGTAGTTTTTTCATAATAAATAAGCCTCTCCCCCTAACCCCCTCCCCGATTATGGGGAGGGGGAGGAGAATGTCTTGTGAGAGGAAATTTAAGTTAATGTTAGGTGTAGATTGTATTTTAGTTAATAGTTTGTCTTTTAGGTAATCACTCCCCCTCCCTATAATCGGGGAGGGGGTAAGGGGGGTGAGGCTTATTTCTTCAAATATTTCTTTCCGTTAGAGATTACGATACCCCTGTAGTCCTTGCCTACACGCTGACCGCTGAGATTGTAGGTGAGGTTATCAGGTTTTGAGGTTATTAGGTATTGAGGTTCAATGGACTCAATATCAGACGTATAGAAGTCGCGGATGGTGTTGCGTACAGCCCAGAAAGCAGGCTTCTTGCTTGTGCTATTGTTGAAGAGCAGCGGTTCGCCGCCACGCCAAGAGAGATCGTCCGTGACACCCCAGATGATGAGATGTGGGAAATGGTCGTACTTGAGCATGGTCTTCACAATCTTGTAGTATTCGAGAGCCTGAAGCTTGTAATGGTCAGGATTGCTGAAATCCTTGATAGACATGTCAAGTTCGGTCACGATGCAGTTGATGCCGAGGCCAGCATAGCGTGCTACGTTGGCATCAAATCCCTTCTCGTTGAGTTCACCTACAGAGAGGTGGCACTGAAGACCGACGCCGTTGAGTGGAATATTGTCCTTGAGGAGTCGTTTTGCGAGGTTATAGTAAGCCTCAGCCTTGGCATTGCCTTGCATCTCTGCGCCATACTCGTTGATGTAAAGCTTTGCCTCTGGGTCAGCACGGTGAGCATAGACAAGGGCAGAGTCGATATAGTCTTCGCCGATAGCCTTCAGCCACATATTTGAACGGAGGTTGTAGCCGTTAGGGTTAGTACGTACGATGCTCTGGTCGTCGTCAA
>JAZLKJ010000064.1:0-32620 GCA_045597565.1 Prevotella sp.
TGTCCTTGTTCATGGCGGCAAAATTATAAAATATTATACAATTCTGCAAACATAATTACTAAAAGTTTTTAATTATGTGGCTACTCTGCGACTGCGATAATTTCTATGCCTCATGCGAGCGAGTGTTTCGCCCCGACCTGAACGGCAAGCCGGTTGTTATTCTCTCGAATAATGACGGCTGCATCATTGCGCGCAGCAAGGAAGCAAAGGCAATGGGCATAAAGATGGGGACGCCGCTGTATCAGGTTAAGGATTTCCTTGAGCGAAATGATGTTGCTATCTTCTCCAGCAACTATACCCTCTATGGCGACTTGAGCCATAGGGTGATGTCGCTCCTTTCGCAATATTCGGACAAGTTTTATCAGTACAGTATAGACGAGGGGTTTCTGGATATGAGCGGATTTGAGTCGGACGATAAGATTCTGGAACTTGCCCGCGAATGTCGCAGTAAGATAACGCGAGGCGTAGGAATACCCGTGACGCTCGGCATAGCACCTACAAAGACCCTTGCAAAGATGGCTTCAAAGTATGGTAAGAAGTATAAGGGATATCACGGTGTATGCATGATAAATACGGAAGAGAAGCGGCTGAAGGCGTTGGGGAATTTTCCCGTGGAAGATGTTTGGGGCATAGGACATAGGACACTTGAGAAGCTACAGTATTACGGCATTAGTACGGCAAAGGATTTCGCTGACAAGAATCCGAATTGGGTACGTCAGATGTTCAAGATAACAGGTTACAGGACATGGCTTGAACTTAATGGAGTAAGTTGCATTGATGTAGAGGAACTGCCTGAGAAACAGTCTATTTGTACGTCACGCTCCTTTGCTGATCAGGGACTGTGTAAACTGGAAGATCTTGAGGCAGCCGTAGCTAACTTTGCTTCCAGAAGTGCGGAGAAACTGCGTCAGCAACATTCCGTTTGCAAACTGATTACCGTCTTTGCCTACACCAGTCGTTTTCGTACTGATTTGCCGTCGAATGTGATTAATGTCACCGTTCCTTTCATGGTGGCAACGAACGATACGCGAGAGATGATAAAGGCTGCCACTAGCGTTATTCGTGGCCATTGGAATCCGAACGTGCTTTTCTACTATAAGAAAGCCGGCGTTATACTGTCTGAGATCTCTTCCGACAAGGTCGTGGAGCAGAATCTTTTTGATACCGTTGACAGGCCCAAGCAGCACAAGCTGAATGCTGTTGTTGATCGTATAAATCAAGGTCATGGTTATCCTGTACTGAAGTCGGCTATACAGTATTATTCCAAGCGTTCGCAACTGAAGCGTTCCTATCTTTCGCAACGCTATACCACCAATCTTGCCGAACTTTTGAAGGTGAAGTAAACGACGAATATCTAAACTAACGCAAGCATTTGGCATTGTGGCATAAATAAAATGCCAAATATTTCTTTTATGTAATCTTTTTTTTGTAATTTTGCCGCGCAATAAATGGTTTTTATTTAACACAAAAGTAAAGCTGATTACAATGAAAAGATTATTTTTTATTATATCAATTCTCCTTCCTCTGACTGCAATGGCGCAAAATAATTGGGTGCGTCCTGCTGATGCTGCTCCAAACACAAAGGAAGAACAGGCAGCAAAGAAAGCCAAGGAAAAGACTGAGAAACCACAGAAGGCTAACAAGGATGCTAAGTACCTCAAAGGAGCTGTGACAGAGGTGGATGGTAAGGTTCAGTGGACACTTGATGTTGATGCTCCAGGAAAGAAAGCCGATGAAATATACAACCTTGTATATGACTATCTCAAGGAACTCACCTCTTCTGAAAACCAACTTAAAGGAAGCCAGATTGCGCTGGTCAACAAGGAGCAGCATTCCATCATTGCTACAGTGAAGGAATGGATAGACTTCAAGATAACTATCATTTCCCACGATCGCGCTGCCACTTCCTATGTCATAGCTGTTGAATGCGAGGACGGTCACATGAAGGCTATTCTCAATCGTATCGTCTTTGATTATACAGAGAATATGCCGGGACGTGATGGCATCTTTAAGGCTGAAGATTGGATTACGGACAAGGAAGCACTTAACAAGAATGGTACTAAGCTTTTGCCAGGATGTGCACGTTTCCGCAGAAAAATGTGCGACCGAAAGGACGAAGTTTTCAATGGACTCAGAAACTGTTTAAAATAATGGTTTAAGTTTTTTGTTATGGAAATTAGATCACGCAGAGATGAAAACTCAATGAAGGAGAAGTTCTTCTTGATTCGCAATATACTAAATACAATATTCATAATCGGTGCTATAGTAGGCGTTTCGCTCTATTTCTTCTATAGCAACACGATTGGCACCTACGTCATTCTTGGAGCAATGATCTTCAAGATGGCAGAGTGTTGCTTCCGCTTCTTGGGCAAGTAATCTGCTTTCCCATAAGGATTTACAATACATAAATGAGAAAATCGATTGTTTTCATATTGTTCCTTTGTTGCTGTTGCATACTGCCGTCCTTCGCCCAAATGAACTTGGGTGACGATGGAGGCAATGCTCGCCGCATGTCAAACTCTGGCTTGGATAGAAACAGCGGCGATTCTACACACACAAACAAGGAGATACCACGTGGCATGAAGGTGTGGACGGTTGACCGACTTTTCGGCGACCGCATTTATGCAGAGCCTGATACAGCACATCATCTTTTCATGAACACCATCTTTACAAATGGACTTTATGGCGAATACAACAATCTTGGCAACTTGGGTTCGCCAAGACTGAACCGCATCGTCATAGACCGTTTTCAGGGAGATGACTTTATTTTTGCCCAGCCATACGACTTCTTCATAACACAGCCAGATGAGTTTCATTTTACCAATACGCTCTCGCCAATAACGAATCTTAGCTACAACACTTGTGGTAGTGGAAACTACGGTGAGGATCATCTGACGGCTCTCTTTGCCACAAATGCGGGAAAGAAACTTGGCGTGGGCATGAAGTTCGACTATATCTATGGTAAAGGATATTACCAGAATAGCAATACAGCACACTTCAATTATTCCATCTATGGCTCTTATATAGGCGATAGATACAATGCTCACCTCCTAGTTTCGCTGAACCATCAGAAAGTTCATGAGAATGGCGGTATCACAAACGACGAGTACATAAAGCATCCTGAGAGTATCAGCGACAACTACTCTGAGGAGGAAATCCCGACAGTGCTTTCTAGGAACTGGAACAGAAACGACAACAAGAACATCTTCTTTTCACACCGTTACAGCTTCGGCTATAACCGCAAGGTTCCGATGACGGAAGAGGAAAAAGAGGCAAAGAAGTTCGCTATGAAATCAAGGGAAGAGAACGAGGCAATGCGTGCCAAGGCTCTTGCAAGAAAGGAAAAAGGCGACGATTGGGATGAAGAAGAGTACATGAAGGAACTTGCTGCCAAGAAAGCTGCTGAGGCGGAACAGAAAAAGGATGTTCCAGAAGACTCTACGCTCTGGCTGAAGAACGAGTATGTGCCTGTTACCAGCCTTATCCATACAGCCGATTTCCGTAACTACCAGCGTATATTCCAGGTTTACAATACGCCAAGCAATTATTATGCCAATAGGTATTATGACAGTCTTGCCGATGGGACTTATGGTAACGACTCGATATACGACTTGACAAAGCATTATCATCTGAAGAATACCGTTGCACTTGCTATGCTCGAAGGCTTCAATAAGTGGGTGCCAATGGGACTGAAGATGTTTGCATCCCATGAGTTCCGCTACTATACGCTTCCTGATGAGAAGGCTGTGCAGAAGGCATGGGTAAAGCATAACCTCAGCGTTGGCGGTCAGTTGCAGAAAACTCTCGGAAGGACTTTCCACTACAATGCCCAGTTGGAGACTTACGTGGCTGGTGGAATGGCGGGTGATGTGCTTCTTGATGGAAATGCAGACTTCAACTTCCCGCTCTTCGGCGACACGGTAAGACTTGATGCTACAGCTTTCTTCCATTTGGAAAAACCGTTTTTCTACTATAATCATTACCACAGCAAGCATCTTTGGTGGGATAACGACGAACTTGCAGCAAAGAAGCAGACGCACATAGAAGGACTGCTTGATATAGGCAAAACAAAGACGAAAATCAGAGTCGCAGCCGACTACATTGATAAGCTCACGTACTTCGCAAGCAGCTACAAGATAACGAATGATTTCGGAAGAGCTGACAATAAAGTCGTGGTGAAGCAGAGTGGCAGTTTCTCGCTGCTTACTGCCCAACTGACGCAGATGTTCAACTGGAAGGCCATTAATTTGGAAACGCAGCTGACTTACCAGAAGTCTTATGACCAGGTTGCTCTCCCGGTTCCTGACTTGAATGTTTATGCAAATCTCTATATTAAGTTCAAGATTGCTAAAGTTCTCGACACGGAATTTGGCGCAGATGTGAGATACTTCACAGCTTACGAGGCACCAGATTACAGTCCTGCCCTTGGACAGTTCTGTGTTCAAGACAATGGAGAAAACAATGTGAAGGTAGGAAACTATCCTATAATAAATGCATACGCAAACTTCCATCTGAAGCATGCACGCTTCTTCGTTATGTACAGTCATGCTAATCAGACGGCGGGAAACTATTTCCTTACACCACACTATCCACAGAATACATCATTGATAAGATTCGGCTTAAGCTGGAACTTCTTTAACTAAAATATACATGCCAAAGATTTCACTTCGAGGCTTGGAAATGCCTCAGTCGCCAATACGAAAACTCGCTCCGCTTGCAGCAGCTGCAAAGAAGCGCGGAACAAAGGTTTACCATCTTAACATTGGTCAGCCTGACCTTCCAACACCACAGGTGGCACTCGATGCGATGAAAAATGTTGACCGCGATATTCTTGAGTATTCTCCTTCTCAGGGTTATCTCAGCTATCGCGAGAAGCTTGTTGACTATTACAAGAAGTATGATATCAACGTAACTGCTGACGACATCATAATCACTTGTGGCGGCTCAGAGGCAGTGCTCTTCTCCTTCATGGCTTGCCTTAATCCTGGCGACGAGATTATTGTGCCGGAGCCAGCTTACGCAAATTATATGGCTTTTGCTATCTCTGCAGGTGCAAAGATCCGTACGATAGCAACAACCATTGAGGAAGGATTCTCATTGCCGAAGGTGGAGAAATTTGAAGAACTTATTAATGAACGCACGCGCGCTATATTAATATGTAACCCTAACAACCCGACAGGCTATCTCTATACTCGTCGCGAGATGAACCAGATACGTGATCTCGTGAAGAAGTACGACCTTTATCTTTTCTCTGATGAGGTATATCGCGAGTACATTTATACAGGTTCTCCTTACATCTCTGCATGCCATCTTGAAGGAATTGAGCAGAATGTTGTGCTTATCGACTCTGTATCAAAGCGTTACTCTGAGTGTGGTATCCGTATCGGAGCTTTGATTACAAAGAACGAAGAGATTCGTCAGGCTGTGATGAAGTTCTGTCAGGCACGCCTTTCTCCACCTCTTATCGGTCAGATCATCGCGGAAGCTTCTCTTGATGCCCCAGAGGAGTATTATCGTGATGTCTATGATGAGTACGTTGAGCGACGCAAGTGTCTTATTGACGGCTTGAATCGCATTCCGGGCGTTTATTCGCCAATTCCGATGGGTGCCTTCTATACGGTAGCACAACTTCCTGTTGATGATAGTGAGAAGTTCTGCCGTTGGTGCTTGGAGAAGTTTGATTATGAAGGAGAAACCGTAATGATGGCTCCTGCGTCGGGCTTCTATACAACACCTGGGGCTGGCATCAATCAGGTGCGTATAGCATACGTGCTAAAGAAGGAAGACCTTGTTCGTGCTCTCATCGTACTCCAGAAAGCGCTTGAGGCTTATCCTGGAAGAACAATTCAAATGTAATAAGTAGTAGTCCCTTGTCATTTCCATTCAACATAGCCCTCAGACTTTACTTCAATCCTGACAAGACGAAGAAGGTCAGTAATCCTGCGGTAAGAATAGCTACTGCAGGTATTGCCGTAGGTATTGCTGTCATGCTTATCTCCGTGGCAGTGGTACTTGGATTCAAGCATACCATCAAGGACAAGGTGGTAGGTTTCGGCAGTCATATCGTGGTGGGTAATTTCCTTTCCATGCATGGCTTTGAACAGATTCCTGTTGTTATGGGCGACTCTATACTAACTGCCATCAAGGGAATTGATGGGGTGAAGTCCGTTACGCCATACGCAATAACGCAGGGTATATTGAAAACTGATGAGGATTTTCTCGGTGTTCAGTTGAAAGGAGTAGGGGAGAGCTTTGATGCTCAGTTCATTAAGCAGAATCTTGTAGAAGGAAAACTTCCGAAATTCTCTGATAATACAGCCTCAAAAGAACTGCTTGTTTCCAAGTCACAGGCAGATAAACTGAAGTTGAAAACTGGCGACCGACTCTTTGCATATTTTATAAATGGAGAAGATGTCCGAACCAGACGCTTTACTGTCAGTGGCATCTATCAGACAAATTTGTCAGCTTTCGATGAAACTCTCTGTTATACAGACCTGAAGACTACACGCACCCTCAATGGCTATGAGGAGGATCAGGCTGATGGTGCAGAGGTGCTTATAAAGGATTTTTCGCGTATGGAAGAAGTTTCCAAGCGATTTGTCAAGAATATAAATAGAAAGTTGGATAGGAATTGTGAGACCTACTCATCGGAAACCGTGTTCGACTTGTATCCCGGCATATTCTCTTGGCTCGACCTTCTCGACCTCAACGTATGGATAATACTTGGGTTGATGGTGGCAGTTGCCGGCTTTACTATGATAAGCGGATTGCTGATAATCATTCTTGAACGAACAAACTTGATTGGTTTGCTCAAGGCTCTTGGTATGCGCAACCGTGGCATACGTCATACTTTCATTTGGCTCGCAATGTTTATCGTTTGCAAAGGACTTGTCATAGGCAATGTCTTTGCCTTTGCGCTTATCTTGTTGCAGAAACTTACCGGTATAGTGAAGCTCGATGCTTCCGTTTATTTTGTTTCGGAAGTGCCGCTTGAGATTGATGTCCCAATCGTTGTTCTCATCAATCTTGCAACTCTAATCATCTGTTCAGTTATACTTATTCTTCCGAGTATGCTGGTTTCTCACATCAGTCCTGCTAAGGTTATGAGGTACGAATAGTACGCATAATTATGTTAAAAAATGTGATTTGTGTTAAAACTTTAACATAAATTATTCACGTTTACTTTAAAATTTATAACTTTGCAGTATGAAAAAGAGCACCATCTGGATACTGACAACGATAATCACCATCACATTCATAGCGCTGATTACCGTACAGGTGAGATATATGAAAGATATTATCTCGCTTAAGAAAGTGCAGTTTGACGAGTCGGTGCAGAAAGCACTTCATCAGACTTCAAGGAATCTGGAACTCAACGAGACACTGCGCTATCTTGAGGCAGATATTCGCAAGACGACAGGAGCTACAGATAGCGTCTTGTCTAACGCCTATTACAAGAATTTCCGTCAGAAGGTGGCGGAGAAGAACCCGGCAACATCGCCAAAAGCGATGATTGTATGGCACAACAGAAACTCCATTGACGATGCTACAAAGCAGATGCAGGAGGCGATTAAGAATAGGTATGTCTATCAGAAGGCTTTGATGGACGAGGTTGTGTATAACATCATTTATACTGCATCGGACAAGCCACTGAGCGAGCGTATCAATTTCAAGCTCTTCGACCAAGACCTCCGTACGGAGTTGCAGAACAATGGCATCAATCTTGACTACCATTTCGTGATAACAGGACAGGACGGAAGTGAGGTTTACAGATGTCCAGACTTCAATTCGGAAGGTCAGAACTATTCGTATTCCGATGTTCTTTTCCGAAATGACCCTTCTAACAAGGTGGGACTTGTCACGATCCATTTCCCAGAGATGGGTAATTATCTGTACAGCTCCATTCGCTTCCTCGTTCCAGCTATTATGTTTACGTTCATTCTTATCGTAATCTTCTACATAACAATCGTCCTGATTTTCCGACAGAAGAAGTATAACGAAATGAAGAATGACTTCATAAACAACATGACCCACGAGTTGAAGACGCCAATCAGTTCTATCTCACTTGCGGCTCAGATGCTTAACGACGAGTCTGTACCTAAGTCTTCGGGCATGATAAAGCATCTCGGTGGAGTCGTGGCAGAAGAGACCAAGCGACTTCGTTATCTTGTGGAGAAGGTTCTTCAGATGTCGCTTTTTGAGAAGCAGAAGGCTATCATTAAGAAGACGGAACTCAACCTCAACGAACTGGTAGAAGGCATTGCTTCGACATTCCTTCTTCGTGTAGAGCATACTGGCGGTGAGATAACCCCTTCACTTGAGGCTGAGTCGGCAGATGTCTTTGTTGATGAGACTCATTTCTCAAATGCAATATTCAATATCTTTGACAATGCGATAAAGTATAAGCATCCGGATCGTCCATGCAATATTGATGTCCGGACATGGAATGACGACAAGAACGTCTATCTTGTCATATCGGACAACGGTATCGGAATAAAGCGAGAAAACCTGAAGAAGATCTTTGAACAGTTCTATCGAGTCCATACTGGTAATGTCCATAATGTGAAAGGCTTCGGTTTAGGCCTTGCATACGTGAAGACGATAATTAACATTCATGGAGGTACGATAACTGCTGACAGCAGCAAGCGTGGAACTTCCTTCAAGATTTCCATGCCGCTTGTACAGGTGTAAACTCCCCTGCCCTTAACCATTAACCTCAAAAACAGCCATCCTCAAATACAAAACAATATGGAAAATAAGAATTTTACGGCAAAGATACTCCTTTGCGAGGACGATGAAAACCTCGGTATGCTTCTTCGCGAGTATCTCATCACAAAAGGTTACGATACAACACTTTGCTATGATGGCGAAGCTGGTTTCAAAGCATTTCAAGATGACCTCTTCGATATCTGTATCTTTGATGTCATGATGCCGAAGAAGGACGGTTTTACATTGGCGAAAGACATTCGTGCAATCAACACCACAGTACCTATCATCTTCCTTACTGCCAAGACACTCAAGGAGGATATTATAGAAGGTTTCCGTATTGGTGCGGACGATTATCTCACCAAGCCATTCTCTATGGAGGAACTCACCTTCCGTGTCGAGGCTATCCTGCGCCGTGTTCAGGGAACAAAGGCTAAGGACAAGAGTGTCTTTGAACTGGCAAGTTATACCTTCGATACAAAGAAACAGTCGCTCACCTTCAATGGCGAGTCAAAGAAACTCACGACTAAGGAGAATGACCTTCTCGCACTTCTTTGCAATAATATGAACGAAGTACTCCAGCGCGACTTTGCCTTGAAGAAGATCTGGGTTGATGACAACTATTTCAACGCTCGTTCAATGGATGTTTACATCACAAAGCTACGCAAACTTCTTTCAAAAGACGAGCGCGTCCAGATAATCAATATTCACGGTCGCGGCTACAAACTTGTGTGCGATTCACAGGCAGAAGGAGCTGAATAGAACGGCAAATAAAATGGATAGAGAGACTATTGCGATAAACAGAACCCACGTTAGGTCAATAAAATCGCTATAACACAGCAGATTATCCCGCCTTTCTGTATGGCGAATGAATAATATTTCGTAACTTTGCGCTCGCTATTACGAGATAATGGCATGAATTTACAAACAAAAACTTTTAACCGGACTTAGAATAGTCCATCTAAAACATTCAACAAAATGGCAACTAAAATCAGACTTCAGCGCGGTGGTCGTAAGGGCTATGCTTTCTACAGCATCGTTATCGCTGATTCAAGAGCTCCACGTGATGGTAAATTTACTGAGAAGATTGGTACTTACAACCCTAATACCAATCCTGCCACTGTAGATTTGAAATTCGATCGTGCTCTCTATTGGGTAGAGTGTGGCGCACAGCCAACAGACACAGTTCGCAACATCCTCTCTCGCGAAGGCGTTTACATGATGAAGCACCTCCGTGGTGGTGTTAAGAAGGGTGCTTTCGACGAGGCTGCTGCACAGTCTAAGTTCGACGCTTGGAAGCAGGCTAAGGAGTCAGGTCTTCTCGCTATCAAGGAGAAGGAAGCTGCTGCTAAGAAGCAAGCTGCTCTCGCTGCTCTCGAGAACGAAAAGAAGGTTAACGCTGCTAAGGCTGCTGCTATCGCAGAGAAGAAGGCTGCTGCACTTGCTGCAGAAGCTCCAGCAGAAGAGGCTCCAGCTGAGGAAGCTGCAGAGTAAGGCTAACCTCCCCCGACCCTCATGTAGGGCGAGGATTTCCGAGCCGCTCATGTAAGGCGAGGATTTCCGAGCCGCTCTAAGAAAGACAAATCAAGGCGACGCTCATTCAGGCGCCGCCTTTTTTACTATGGCAAACGACTCTTACATAATAAATGTTAAGGAAGAGGCTCCGCTTCTGGAGTATCTTCTGAAATCATTGCCTCATCTCTCGCGCAATAAGATAAAGGATATTCTGCAAGGACGCGGCATCACCGTTAATGGAAAGATGACTACGCAGTTTGACTTCCTCCTGAAACCGGGGCAGACTGTTGCCGTAAGCAAGCAGAAGCGTTCCCGCAACATTCTCCAGTCGCGCTTTGTGAAGATAGTCTATGAAGACCGTTGGCTGGTTGTTGTGGAGAAGAATGTCGGAATACTTTCCATGGCTGCAGGACATAAGTCGCTAAATGTTAAGGCAGTGCTTGATGATTACTTCGTGAAGAGTCGTCAGAACTGTCGTGCCCATGTCGTTCATCGCCTTGACCGCGAGACCAGTGGCTTGATGATCTACGCTAAAGACATGGAGACTGAGCAGATTCTTGAGCACAACTGGCACGATATAGTCTATGACCGTCGTTATGTAGCTCTTCTCAGCGGTGTTATGGAGCAGGACAATGGCACTATAACCTCCTGGCTGAAGGACAACAAGGCTTACTTCACATATTCTTCGCCTGTTGATAATGGAGGTAAATATGCCGTAACCCATTTCACAACGTTGAAGCGCAGCGATTTCCACTCTCTCGTGGAGTTCAAGCTCGAGACGGGAAGAAAGAACCAGATTCGCGTTCATTCTGCCGACATGAACCATCCTGTCTGTGGTGACATCAAATACGGCAATGGCGACGATCCTATCCATCGTCTCTGCCTTCATGCCTATCTGCTCTGCTTTCACCATCCTCGTACGGGTGAGCCGATGGAGTTCGAAACGCCATTCCCTAAGGATTTTAAGAAGGCGTTGAGCAATGTTTAACCCTCAAAACCATATCATCCATGTCTCAGGAATTAACTATATATTTGGTCTATCTCGTAGTCATCGTAGTAGGCTTCTTCATCTTGAAGAAACTGGCTGGTTGCATTATCAGAACAATCGTCACCATCGCAATTATAGCCATTATTGCTGCCCTCTACTACTATTACAATCTTTAGAATATAGCAAGAAAAAGCACTCATATCGTGGACATTTTGCTCCGATATGGGTGTTTTTTTGTTTAAAAATGTAGATTATACAATAATTATTTGCATATCAGCCGAAAGTTGCGTAATTTTGCTGCGAGCAAGCTGTGCTTAACCTTCAGTTTAAACATAAAAACAAAGAATATAACTTACAATGAAAACCTATCCAAAAATTGGAATTCGTCCTACCATCGACGGTCGTCAGGGCGGCGTACGCGAGAGTCTTGAGGAAAAGACAATGAATCTCGCAAATGCAGTGAAGAACCTTATCGAATCAACTCTCAAGAATGGTGATGGCTCTCCTGTAGAGTGTGTTATTGCCGACACTACTATCGGTCGTGTGGCTGAGTCAGCTGCTTGCGCAGAGAAGTTTGAGCGCGAGGGCGTTGGCGCAACTATTTCCGTAACATCTTGCTGGTGCTATGGCTCAGAGACAATGGATATGAATCCAACTTATCCAAAGGCTGTTTGGGGCTTCAATGGCACAGAGCGTCCAGGCGCAGTATATCTTGCAGCCGTTCTCGCTGCTCATGCACAGAAGGGACTTCCTGCTTTCGGCATCTATGGTCACGATGTTCAGGATCTCGACGATAACACTATTCCTACTGATGTTCAGGAGAAGATTCTCCGTTGGGCACGTGCAGCTCAGGCTGTTGCCACTATGCGTGGTAAGTCATACCTCTCACTTGGTAATACTTGTATGGGTATTGCTGGTTCTATCGTAAACGCTGACTTCCTCCAGAACTACCTCGGAATGCGTACTGAGTATGCTGACCTCGTGGAGATTCTCCGTCGTGTGGATTACGAAATCTACGATAAGGACGAGTTCGCAAAGGCTATGGCATGGGTTGAGAAGTACTGCAAGCCAAACGAAGGTCACGACTACAACGAAGACCGCACTCCTATCGAGGGCGTTCACATGACTCCTTACAACGGCAAGGGTAAGGGAAAGACTCGCGAAGAGAAAGACCAGGATTGGGAATTCACTGTTAAGTGTATGATGATTATCCGCGACCTCATGGAGGGCAATCCAAAGCTCCTTGAGATGGGATATAAGGAAGAGGCTCTCGGACACAATGCCATCGTTGGCGGTGTTCAGGGACAGCGTCAGTGGACTGACTACAAGCCAAACTTCGACTTCCCAGAGGCTCTTATGTGTACTTCGTTCGACTGGAACGGCATTCGTGAGGCAAAGGTTCTCGCTACAGAGAACGACTTCCTCAATGGTATTTCCATGCTTTTCGGCCATCTCCTTACAAACCGTGGCGTGATGTTCTCTGACATCCGTACTTACTGGTCTCCAGAGGCTGTTAAGCGAGTTACAGGCAAGGATGTTGAAGGCGCTGCAGCAGGTGGTTTCATCCACCTCATAAACTCTGGAGCAACAACTCTCGATGCTAACGGAGCTGCTACAGATGCAGAGGGCAACCCAACAATGAAAGAGCCATGGAACCTTACTGAGGCCGATATGGAAGCTTGTCTCAAGGCTACAAACTGGATGCCTGCTGACCGTGACTACTTCCGTGGCGGTGGTTATTCAAGCAATTTCCTCTCTAAGGGTGGTATGCCTATGACAATGTTCCGCCTCAACATGGTTGCTGGTCTTGGTCCTGTCATGCAGATTGCTGAAGGTCAGACAGTAGATCTCGACCCAGAGGTTCACAACACTCTCGACAAGCGTACTGACCCAACATGGCCAACAACATGGTTCGCTCCACGCCTCGACCCTTCAAAGGATAACTTCAAGGACGTTTATTCTGTGATGAACACTTGGGGTGCAAACCACGGTGCCATCGCTTACGGTCACATAGGTGCAGACCTTATCACTCTCTGCTCTATCCTTCGCATTCCTGTTTGCATGCACAACGTTGCTGATGCTGACATCTTCCGCCCTTCAGCATGGAATGCGTTTGGCATGGACAAGGAAGGCGCAGACTACCGCGCTTGTCAGAACTTCGGTCCTATCTATAAGTAAAGAATTTGCACAAAGGGGTCTGACCCCTTTGTGCACTTTCAGCATAAAATAGCTACAGTTCTCAGCGGTTATCCGCTGGGCTTTTATACATTTCATACCCTTAAATCATGCTAAAGAAACTTTTATGTTCTGCTGCTATTGCGCTCTCTGCTTTGGCTGCATCTGCCCAAAATAAGCCTGTCATAAAGTGTGACATCTCTTTCCAGGGACGTTCTGATGCAGAAGTTTTGGAGCCTGGCTACTCACGTTGGGATCCGGGAAAGGACATCACATCCACAGAAATCACCATCGATGGTGTTTATTTCAAGATAGAGACTATCGGAGACCAACTCTTCCGTAACGACTGGAATAAGTCAGACATCACCAATGCCGACTTCAAGGCAAAGAACGGTCGTCTGCTTGCCGATTGTATCATGCTCGATCCTACATCCGATGCAGGTGTTTTCTTAATGACCATCAAGGGACTTCCTGCTGGTCAGCATACTCTCCAGTCTTACCACAACTGTAAGGACAAGCCGGAGAGCGTTGATGTCCGTCCTATGGATGTTATTGTTGATGGCAAGACTGTCATCAAAGACCTCAAGCCAAGTATCCGTGAGTCAGTTGCTGCAAATGCAGGAATAGCAGTCATCTCTTTCAATGTCTCTTCTCCTGAAGACGAAGTGAAGATTTATTATACTACAAACACCACTTCCGATCCGGAGACTACAAAGACCATCGTTCGTTCGCCTATCATCAATGGCTTCGAACTCAACACCGTCAGCATCGCGTCTCAGGCAAAGGATCCTAAGCCAAACTCAGGCGATATGCACATTGATGCCGACAATGGCACTTGCCTTCTCCAGTGGACTCCTGCCTCAGAGAGCGTTGCTTCACACAATCTATATCTCGGCACAGACTCTGCCCAGGTGGCAGACATGACCACTCCTACAGCTGCCAATCTCGCTGTCACTTCATACATGGCAATCAATCTCTCTACTCACAATGTTTATTATTGGCGTGTGGATGAGGTTGATGCTTCGGGTAATGTTACCAAGGGCAACATTTGGTCATTCCGTCCTCGTCGTCTCGCTTTCCCTGGCGCAGAAGGTTACGGACGCTATGCAATCGGCGGTCGCGGCGGTCAGGTTTACCACGTTACAAACCTCAACCATGACCACAACCCAGGTTCTCTTCTCTATGGTCTAAAAGATCTCAAGGGACCTCGTACCATTGTCTTTGACGTTTCCGGTGTTATCGACATGAACTTTGAGGCAGTCTTTACAGACCCTAACGTAACCATTGCCGGACAGACAGCTCCGGGAAAGGGTATCTGCATCATGCGTTCAAACCTCAACATCGGTTCTGATGATATCTGCCGCTTCATGCGTCTTAAGCATGGCTATGGCTATGCTGATGGCGAACCTAATACGGGTAATGCCATGGGACTTTCCGGTTCAGACCATGCCATCGTTGACCATACAACAGCCGCTTGGGGAACTGACGAAACAATCTCTGGTCGTGGTGCGAAGAACATCACATTCCAGTATTCTATGATTGCTGAAGCTCTCGGTATTGCTGACCATAAGAACTATTCTACTGGCACTAACCACGGTTATGCTGCTACAATCGACGGTAAGATTGGTACTTACAGCCACAACCTCCTCGTAAACTGCTACGGTCGTAACTGGAGCATGGGTGGCGGTATGGACGGCACAAACACTGCTATCGGTCAGATGGACATCTTCAACAACGTCTGCTACAACTGGGGCTCTCGCTGTACTGACGGCGGTTGCCACGAATCTAATTTCGTGAACAACTACTACAAGATGGGACCAGACACTAAGCAGACTATTCTCTATTCTCAGGACTACGAGAATGTTGGCTCTGCCGAGAGTACATGGCAGGCTTACGTCAGCGGAAACATCCGTGAGAACAAGAATCATACACTCTCAAACGATAAACTCAACGACACTTACCGCTATACACTCTCCAACGGTGCAGCAAAGCCTTCTTACGAGGTGTTCGTGAAGGAGCCGTTCTTCCCTTCATATGCAGAGATTCATTCTGCAAAGGATGCCTTCAAGATTGTGACCAGTGTTGCTGGTGCTACAATGCCTTGTCGTGACGATCAGCATCTTCGCGTTACAGAGGAAACCATTAAGGGCACTTACACTTATGTTGGCTCACGCTCTGGCATTAAGGGTGAGATAGACCATGAGAACGACTGTGGCGGTTGGGAAGTCTATCCAGAGGAAACTCGCCCTGCTGACTATGACACTGACCTGGATGGTATGCCAAACTGGTACGAGTCTATTATCGGCAGCGATGTCAACACGGCAAACCATAACGACGACCCAGACAACGACGGCTACACTCTCCTCGAGGAGTATCTTGAGTTCATGGCTCATCCTTACCTCGTGCTCCAGAAGAACGAAAGCGGAAAGATTGATGTTGCCAAAGAGTTCTCGGGTTTCACCAAGTCGCCAGTCTTCACAGCTGCAAGCGCGTCTTCGTTGTTCTCGGCTTCCATCTCTGGCTCAGAGCTTAATGTCACTGCCAGCACGCTGAGTGGGGTAGGGTACGTTACCGTAACCTGCACCGATGCTGAGGGCAGCTCATTCTCGCAGAAGTTCGGTGTTGCCGTTTCTGGAGATGCAAATGCCATTCACTCAGTTACCGCACAGTCTGATTACGAAGTTGCAAAGCGCGAGTTCTTCACTCTCGATGGCAAGCAGGTTAATACGCTCGATCCGAAGCAGACTTACCTCATGCGTGTCACCGACACAGAGGGAAAGACTCACACCATGAAGATTATAAAGAACTAATACTTGTTGAAATGGCAATAATCAGAAATAAATGGAAGGAGTGTGACTTGTTTAGTTGCACTCCTTTTCTTTCTCGCTCTCTTCTTCTTGCTCTTCTTCTGGTGTCAACATTCGCTTATGCCCAGAAGCGGGTGCTCTATATTGGTGACTCGATAACAGATGGTGCCTGGGGACAGCCAATGAAATGGAATTCCACTTCCCAAGAGCGTAATCATACTGACTATAACCATATCTTTGGACATGGCTATATGATGATCTCTGCTTCTACGTTGATGGCAGATTATCCGGGTGAGTATGAGTGTTTCAATCGTGGCATCAGCGGCAATACACTTCTTGACCTGAAGAACCGTTGGCAGGAAGATGCTATCGACCTGAAGCCGGATTATATCTCCATACTCGTCGGAACGAACGATGTTGACAGGTATCTCTACAATCAGGAGAAACCTTTTGACATAAAGGCATGGGAGAGTATGCTTGACTCGCTTATCACCGACACTAACAAGCAACTTCCTGATGTCCGCTTCATTCTTTGTACGCCGTTTGTTGCTAAGGTAGGGAAGCGTGGCGAGGAGGCTAACTTTGCCTTTCGGAGTCAGCTTGTCCGAGAATGTGCAGATGTGGTGGAAAGAGTAGCTAAGAAACGCAATGCAGCTGTAGTTCCTTTCGACAAGCTGTTTGCCGAACTGACTGCGCCGTCATTGGATTATTGGTGTTGGGACGCCATTCATCCTACACCGGCAGGACACAAGAAGATGGCAGACCTATGGCTTGATGTCTTCCACTTGAACTATGGCAAGTAAGCAGAAACATATTTGCCGGCAATGTGGCTATGAGGTGGAAGTCTATTCGGGCTACGGATTCTTCAAGCAGCGCATCAGTCAGGTGGTGTGTTGCGAATGTCGCACGATACAGAATCTGACCGTCGGCGGCATTATTGCCGAGATTGCTCCGTCTTTCGGATCGGAGTACGGCAGGCTGTGTCCGCAATGTATGAGCGACGACATAAAGCTGTGGGACGGCAAGACTTGCCCGAAATGCCAGGGCGAAATGCAGCCGAAGGGAGAGGAGGAGTTCTGGTGTTGAAGAAAGTTGGTTGTGCTTGTATTGATTGTTGCGTTGTTGATAAAGCCTGGCATAACAGCCATGAGGATTGCTAATATTGGTGTGTCGAAAATATAATTAATTCAAAATGCATAACAAACAACCCTTTCTTTACTAATGCTGTTCGGGAATATAAAAGGCATCTTAAGTATGATTCTCCAATCATGAAACCATTAGTAAATGCATCGCCTTGTATATATATCCGGCATCATAATGATGCCAATTATATTGTCAGTTTGATATAAATGCTAGATAATTATCACTATTTTTGCATTTCTTCGAAGAATTCTATCAATTTTTTTGTGTTTGTTTGTTTGTTTTTCCGTAACTTTGCAAAAGCTCATTAACCAAGTTGTTAAAGGAGTTACGGGGTCGTTTGTTCGCAAGCGACCCTTGATGTTTTATTTGAAGCGATTCTGTATGTTAAAAATTGCTGAAAAATTAGTATCTTTGCACTCGCAATATCAACTGAATTAGGAACACAAGAACGATTTAGAAAGTTGTGAATTGCTGAAAAATTAGTATCTTTGCACTCGCAATATCAACATTTTTTGCCACCTATTTAACACTGACCTGGTTGTGAATTGCTGAAAAATTAGTATCTTTGCACTCGCAATATCAACCAATCGACAAGGTCGGTAAACTCGCAATGGTTGTGAATTGCTGAAAAATTAGTATCTTTGCACTCGCAATATCAACAGTGTGCCAAGAGTACCGAGTACCGTATTGTTGTGAATTGCTGAAAAATTAGTATCTTTGCACTCGCAATATCAACACGCCATCGACTCACCTTCTATCCGCATGGTTGTGAATTGCTGAAAAATTAGTATCTTTGCACTCGCAATATCAACGCACCAGCGGTGCTTTGTTGGTGTTCTGTAGTTGTGAATTGCTGAAAAATTAGTATCTTTGCACTCGCAATATCAACTTTTAGAAAAATAACTCTGTAGAGGGGTGGTTGTGAATTGCTGAAAAATTAGTATCTTTGCACTCGCAATATCAACCATGGCGGCGGTGGTTTCGCGGCCGATGACGTTGTGAATTGCTGAAAAATTAGTATCTTTGCACTCGCAATATCAACCCTTACACCGAAGGAATGACCGAGCGAGAGGTTGTGAATTGCTGAAAAATTAGTATCTTTGCACTCGCAATATCAACCGGATGATTAACTCTTGACAGCGTGACAGGTTGTGAATTGCTGAAAAATTAGTATCTTTGCACTCGCAATATCAACAACCAACCATGCAGCCTTTGTGCGAATATGTTGTGAATTGCTGAAAAATTAGTATCTTTGCACTCGCAATATCAACCAGCGACACCAGCAAGAGCCATGACTATCGTTGTGAATTGCTGAAAAATTAGTATCTTTGCACTCGCAATATCAACGATAGCATTGTACTTGTATTTGTCTTTCTGGTTGTGAATTGCTGAAAAATTAGTATCTTTGCACTCGCAATATCAACCAAGCGTATGGGTAACGCCCCTACCATACAGTTGTGAATTGCTGAAAAATTAGTATCTTTGCACTCGCAATATCAACAGACTATGTGGAACTTGCTGAGTAGCAATAAGTTGCAAAGATTTTTAGAATGAAAAATATCCATACTGTTTTTGGTATGGATATTTTCATTTAACAAGATTTCATAATCCTAAAATAGTTCAAGTTGAACGCCTTCGTGTACTGGTGGGGTTTTCTCTTGCTGGAAGAAGATTTCTATTTGTGAGAACTGTTTATCTGTAATGTACATCATACCTACATAACCATTCTCAGGTAGGTAAGAGCGAACACGCCGAGCGTGGACATCTGCATTCTCCCTACTTGCGCAATGACGTATGTAGAAAGAGAACTGAAACATACTGAAGCCGTCATCAATAAGATTGTTGCGAAACTTTGTTGCTTCGCGTCGGTCTTTAAGAGTGTCTGTTGGCAAATCAAAAAATACGAATATCCACATAGAACGATACTGACTTATTCTGTTCATTGATTTAAATTGGAATCTCTGGATAGATGATTTTTCTTAATTCCCAAGATAACACTTAGCAAGAGAGGAAGAGGTGGTCGTAGCAGCAATCATAAGTGGGCTTCGCTGACCGTTTATAGTAACATCAATTGTTGGAATCTGAAGTAGTTCACGCTTTAGTTCTGGAGTAAGTTCTTCTGTTTGCATTCCAGAATTCATTATGCGTATCACAATCTCATCGACATACGGGCGATATGGTTCCATAATGTCATCGGCAAGGCAATAGGCATTGTAACGGTTATGATGATGAATGCCAAGCGTAGGCAGCAAACCGCTTGATACCAAAGAGCGAGCAATTACCGCTCGCAGAATGGCATATCCATAGTTAAGAAGATTGTTTGGCGTTTCTCCAAACTGGTCGCGCACGAAATTCGGAATGTTGGGAAACAGTTTCTTCCAATAATAAGCCGCAGCACGAGCTTCAAGATTCTCGCTATCACCGCTCTTAACTTTTCCTTCCCATACAAGCATATTCTTTGCTTCAAGGTCTGTATAACGGGCAAGAACAGCTGCTTGATTATGGATTTTACATTGTACAGTTTGTTGCCACAACTGTTTCTTCAATGGCAAGGAGGAGTTTATTTGAGCTTGAAAGCGTTCGCTCTGCTGAGTATGTCCAGACAAAGGGAGCAATAGCCCTACTGGCATACGGCTTTCATCGCAATTTATTACTGCTGCATTGTTGTCAAGAAGAGCACTAAGCAAAGCATTGGTAATAGTGATTTGCCTACTCTCCAATACTACTGCCCCGATGTCTTCTATAGGAATAGTACGAATGTTATCGTCATAGATTGGATAACGAGATTTCTTACCTCCCTGATCAGGAAAGCGGATTTCCATTTGCTTGTTCTTCAATGACAAGAAAGCTGGATTGCTGAAACATAGTGTTTTCTTTATCATAGGCTATAAGGTATAAAAAAGGGCGCGAAGCTTCTGCCTTGCACCCTTGGGTTAATGTCATTTATTCTCCTACTTGAACAATTTTGCCGATATGGTTTATGCGGACTTTAACAACGCCTTGTAGCGCATTAGTGTTTTGAAGTCGTTTCCATGTTGTGTCTCTAAGAACCTTTTCTTCTTGGACATTTGTTTCCAAATGATGTCTGAATGTATAGTTCTTTGTAGAAAGCTTCTGCACTCTAAACAGATTTTGACTTATTGCAGCATTATACTTTTCGTCTATTAGATTAACATCTTCAGGGTAGAAACCTGCCTGTGGGTTAGGGAAAATGAAATATTCGTTTATCTTCATGGTGAAAAGGAAGCGCCAACCTTTATCGTAGTTGAAATTCTTATCTATCACATCAAGACCTTGGTTCTTACGAGTCACGGCTTCAAAGAATGTTACTACATGCTCTTGTAAATTTCCATCTGCATCACGGAAAATAGCGATGTGGTGATTATTGTTTGGACTCACAAAGTCAGAAGGAATCTTTTCTCCGTCGTTTCCTAAGAGTAGATTTCCTTGGTTGTCTCGTTTGTCATGGAGAGGGATTGCAACATTCACTCCTTTTACTTTAACCTTCTTTATGGCAATGCCTTTTTCGCGGTTGATCCATATTGGGTTTTCTTCAAGATTTGAGAATGCTTCCTTTGCATCGCCTCCATATTCTGCGAGTCGCTGCTGAAGGATTTCACGAACACGCTTGTCAATGACCTTGTCAATCTTCAAGTCAGGAGCAACGGCCTTACGGATGGTAAACATCTCTTCATATTCCACCTTGCCACGCTTAACGACAGGCTGAAGTATGCGACCATAGACCGTTTCGTTATGCAGTTGACCACGAGGCGTGATGGTCTTCTGCTTTCCCGATGGATTGACACTGTTCGTTGCTACCTTACCCTTAGGCTTAAGAGATACGAAGATAGAGGAAAGGTGCTTTTTTGCTTCCTGACGGAACAGCTTGATTTCCATTGGTGCCTTGAAGCGCAGTTTGCCCTTGCGGTTCTCAAGTTCCTTTTGCTGAATACCATAGATGGAACCGCCCTTGTCGCTACGAGCATTAAGGTTGTTGAGATACTGAACGAAGGCAGGCTTTGTGAAGGCAATGGTCAGTGCGTCCATAGCGTGATGGCGATGGTCGTTGCGCTTTGTCCAATCCTTAATCTTTCCAATCTTGCGACCTTCTGCATCGGTGTAGGTCTCTGTGAGTCCGAGACGGTCATACTTATCCCAAGAGAGTTCCTTCATTATATCAACGAGTTCCCAATCTTCACGCAAACGGTCTGTGATAGAACCAGTAGTTGAGGTTACTGTGCGAACAACCTTAAGCAGCATCTCGCGAGCCTGGCGTGCAATATACTGCGACTCAGCAAGGTCGCGATTCAGGAAGTCGGCAGGAATGTTGCTTTCTTCCATAAGTAGGAAGTCACGCTTCGCCTTGCTAATCTGTTTCGCCTTGAAGAGTTCCTCTACTCTCGCCTTGTAGTTCTGTGCGCCTTCTTCTCCGTATGTCTGCAGCACGAAGTCGTAGGCAGTCATGTCACTCTTGTCTTTGTTTACGCTGCGAGCTTCCAGAGTCTTATTCGCGAAGGAGTCGTTGAAGAGTCGTGCTTTCGGAATGATATGCTCAATGTCGAAGTTCTTTGAGAAGAGCTCTTCTTGCGGAATGTAAGTGTTAGAGTAGAGAGTCTTGTAACCGTTCTTCGCAAGTTCGCGATAGAGTTTATAGCGGATGATGTCGTTGCGAGTAGGGCGTGCTATATGGAATTCCTCCTGTAGCAACTTCGCAATCTTCTCGTGATCCTTAGTTGATTTACCTATCGCTTCTGTCATCTGCTGGCGTTGCTTTGCTGTCTTCTTCAGTTCGCGAGCAAGTTCTATGCGCACTTCGTCTGGCTTTCCGTATTCAAGAATGATCTGATTTACCACATTCACCATCTGGTTGAGAATCTTCTCTACAACTGGATTGCGAAGTGAGGTGCGTGGAATGAGAGCAAGGAAGTCATCAAGTTCGCGATTGTCTATTTCTTCCTTTGTAAGAGAACCCGAATGGTTGTAGCCAGCTTGCAGACAAGCTTTATCGTAGGTGTAGCAATCCTTCAGGAAAGGAAGAATCTTCTTTATGGCCTTGCTTGAAAGACCGCCATAGTCAGCCTCGAATACGATGTTTGCAATGATTTCGCCATACTGCCTGTTGATGCCGAATTTTTCTTCAAGTTTGTTAAGCAGTTTCTCGTTTCCCGAGCGAGAGTCATCAGATATGTATGAATAGAGTATATGCCATAGGTGGTAGGCTGGTTGCTTCTCCATATCCTTGCCTTCGAGTGAAGAGTCAAAATGAAGAACGGCTGTGTTGATGCCAAGTTTTTCAAGAGCAGGTTCAAGCACTTCAAGTTTGGCTTTTGCCGACATCTTTTCAAACTTATCAATCTCTCCACTTGCCTTTACCTTTATCTTATAGAAAGCCTTAAGCAGACGTGACATGGTGCGATTGCCTTGCAGTTCCTCAAAGTTGAGGTCGTACTCTGTCTTCTTCAGTTTGAGTAGCCTCATTGCTCCTGCCTTGCTCATTTTCTCTGCATAGGCAAGTTCTGCTGCCAATGTTGAGATCTCCTGAGCTGTAAGCACTCGTTCCTCATGACGGACATAGTCCGTAACTTTCACATTGTTTAGGTTTTGCAATATGCGGAACTCTTGGTAAAGAGGAGAAGACTTTGGAATAACACGGCAACCGAAGGAGCGCAACTTCTTCTTGCCGTCAACTATAACTTCCTTCTGCTGGCTTTCAAATGGACAAAAGGAGATGGCTGTCTTCTGAGATTTCAGTTTACGCTGATAGAAGATTATGATGTCGCGGATGGTTTCTTTCAGTTCTTCAGTGAGTTCTGGATGATATTGTGACTGTACAGCCCATACCTTTTCAAACTCGTCAAGATAGTCTTGGCGATAGAAGATAGTGTCACGAAGACTTTTGTGTGGGTTATTAGTGAGCTGGTTGTACTTCCACTGACCGACAGTCAGATTCTTCTCTGTGAGTTGCTTGCTTCTCGCACTGATGGCACCAAGAAAACCTCCTTCTTCCGCACCGTCCTCTACAATCTCCTTTCGACTGCTCTTGTAGCCACGTTTCTTATTTATCATAAGTAGTACGCGCGCGAGCTCTTCAAGAGATATTTCCTCAATAGCAGCCTTTGCACGAATGCGGTATGTCTGTAGAGTAGTGCCTTTGCCGTCTTCGCAGAGCAAAGTCTCGTCATTTATTATGCTATTGTCCTTAAGAATCTTTATGAGGTGCTTGCGGCGAAGCTTATATCGTTGCAAGCGAATTCTCATTCCGTGAGCCTTTGTGCGTCCGGCATTAGGAGAAAGACCCTTTCCTGCAGAGAAATCCTTAACAGCATCATAAGGACTTGCACCAGTGTCAGACTTTACAAAATTGTCAAAATGGATAATACGTGAGCCTAGCTTTATGATGCTTGACTGTTTTGTGCTGGACTCTGCCTCATTGACAAGAGCCCATCCAATACTATTCGTTCCTAAGTCTAAACCGAGTATCTTTTTCATGATAATTATGTTTATTTTGTGGCAAAGTTAATGAATTTTGAGAAAAATATAGCAGAAAGGAGAGAAAAAGTTGTTTTTTTTTTGTTTTTTCGTTTAAATACCATACCTTTGCAGCACTAATTTTCAGCAATTCACAATAAGGACTTCGGTCCGTTGTGAAAACATTAGTGAGCCATCGCACTTGTCGGTGGCATTTTTTATCCCGTTTTATTCCAGAATAATTCAAAAAAACGCTTTTTTTTATATTAGACAGTTACATCCTATGAAAAAACTTGTTTCCTTATTTGCCCTTTTGGCATTTTGCGTTTCCGTGTTTGCACAAAGCACAAATTATAGCCAATATAAACTGAACCAGAAAGATGCTGAGTCTGTAAAGGCTGCGAAGACTTGCATGGCTTTGCTGAAACGATGGAATGAAGGCATAAACCGTCATGCGGCTCAGGAGACTGCAAGCTGCTTCGGGGAGGTGGCTTTCTACTTTACTGACTGCCTTGAGAAAGCGGAAATAGCCAAGAACCTGAACTCTACCTTCAAGAAAAATCCTCAATACAAGCAGACATTGACTGACCTCAGAGTGGAGGTGGTGAATGAGAATCATGTGGAAATCTATTTCAACAAGAATGTCAAGACTTCTGCAAACGCTCAGGTCAAGACTTATCCGTCTTATCTGGTCTTCGACTATTACGATGGTTCCGCTACGATAAAGAAGGAAAGCGACAAGGTAACTGATGCCAACGTGGCGAAGAAGGCAAAGAATGTTGTAAGAGTGACCAACAAGATGCAGCTAAGTGCGCTCTTCTGTCCTGCGAATGTGAATAAGTATGTGGAGACGGGCTACTGGGAACTCGTCGGCTATGATGCAGATGCTAAGGAGGGACCTATAGCTGCTGCAATATCGAATGCTACAGGTTTTGCGCGTAGCACAATGTTTGGCACAATTCACCGAGGCTACAAGGGCAATCAGAATACATATTACGTGGGAGGTCATGCTGCCGGTGGTCAGTCAGGCTGGTATGTAATCTATGTCTATGATAGCGTCAAGAAAACCCTTCGTGCCATCAACGGCGGATCATGATTGTCTTTAAGCTGAATGAATAGCATCGTAAAACATATAAAAGTTCTTTATCTTCTACCCCTGCTTCTTCTCACTTCGTGTGGCGACAAGACCGCGGAGGTTAGGACGAGGGCGATGTATTACTGGAATACAACGTTCAAGATTGACGTGCAGAAGGAGAGGTTCCTGGCTGACCATAAGGTGGAACGCCTCTATGTGCGCTACTTCGATGTGGTGAAGGACGAGAATGGCGAACCTATGCCGAATGCCACGATAGACCTCCCCCTCCAAGACTCACTCCGACTCTCCCACAGGGGGGAGGGAAAAGCCCACAAGGGGGAAGGTATAGAGATTATACCGACTGTTTATGTGCATAATGACTGCATGAGAACCCCACAGGATGGTCTGGCGGAAAAGATCCTCAAGCGAGTGTTGCAGATGAGCGAAACGCACCACATGGGCAAGGTGAACGAGATTCAGATAGACTGCGACTGGACGCTTTCGACACGGCAGATCTTCTTTGCCTTCCTTGAAGAACTACACGCCATGACGCAGCAGAAGGGCATCACGCTCTCGGCAACAGTCCGTCTGCACCAGCTCTCGCAGCCGGTTCCGCCTGTAGATTGCGGCGTGCTGATGGTCTATAACACTGGCGACCTCCGTAAGATGGATGTGGAGAAGCCTATCCTGGATCTGAACGATGTAAAGCCATATCTGGGACCGCTGAAGAAATACGATCTGCGGATGGCGGTGGCTTTCCCGATATACAAGTGGGACCTGGTCTTTCGCAACGGCAACTTCGTGGACATCCGGCATGAGGAGGGTGAGATTCCAATGCTCGACACTGACACCATCGTTACGCGAGAGCCTACGCTGCAGGATATCCTGGAATGCAAGGAGGCTGTGGCGAAAGCCTGTCCTGACTGCATGAACGAGATAATACTTTTTGATTTGAATAACTACAATATAAACCGTTATAAACAAGCTGATTATGAAAAGATTTTTAATTAGCATTGCTACTTTCCTTTCCCTTGCCGCTACTTCGGCAAAGGCTTGTGGCTATGAGGACCAGTCGATGAGTTACTACATGTTCAGTTACTGCGACAACTCTTTCTCTGACAATTACTACTCAGCCATGAATAAGTTCTGGGAGAATTATTGCAAGAAGGACTATTGCCCCGGCATAGAGGAACTTATCAAGACTGCTACCAGGAAGAACGACACGCCGATGAAGATTTACCTGCAATACCTTAAGAAGTATGATGACGTTCAAATGGTCTTGGGTAATCGGTGGGACTATCCGACGGAGGCTCAGATAGCAAAGAGCAAGACGGAACTGAGGAGCATCGTGAGCACTGCTGCCATGAACCTCAAGGGCAAGTACGGCAACCGCTGGGCTCTGCTCCTGATGCGCGCCAACATGTGCCTGAACGACCATCAGGCAAACATCGCCTTCTACAACAAGAATGCCAAGCAGTATGCCAACGACTGCTACAAGGACATGATGCGCAACATCTATGCCCGCGACCTTCTCCTTACGGGAAAGAAGCAGGAGGCTTGGAACATCTATGCTGAGCAGAACGACCAGCAGAGCCTTCTCTGGAGCGTGAGGAAATTCACCAACCTTGCCGGCATAAAGAACATCTGCGCCGAGGATGCAAATGCTCCGGTGCTGAACTTCCTTGTACAGACTTACGTAAACCGCATTCAGGCGCTCATAGAGGAGAGCTCAAACGGAAATGTGGAAGAAGGGTATGAGGTAATGCCGTATCTTGACTTCAGAAACGTGATTTGGGGAAAGGCTTATGCTCAGGTTTCTACGAACCAGAAGAAGGAGTTTACCGACTTCATAGCCTTTGCCAAGCAGATGGCTAATGGCGGAAAGACGAATGTGCCATGCATGTGGATGAGTGCTGCGTCGCTCGTGAACTATTTCCTTAATGACTATAAAGAGGCGAAGTCTTGCATAGATAAGGCAATGGGCATGAAGGGCACAGAGGCAATGAAGAACAATGCCCGCCGCATCCGCATGCTTGTGGAACCTACAGTGTCTGATATTCAGTCGGATAGCTTCAAGAGTTTCATGGCTACGGAACTCCGCTGGCTTGACTCTCAGGTGAAGGGCAGTGAAAGCAGTGCTGAGGCTGAAGCTCGCGAGAGAATTATCAGACATGGACTTGCTGAGATGTACAAGAGTCGCGGCGACGAGAACCTGCATATCGCCCTCTGTGCCGTTACTGACTTCCACGGCTACGACAGGAACAGCGAGTGGTATGGCGGAAGATTCGACTACTCTTCTCCTTCGTTCCGCCTTATGGACAAGATGACCGCAAAGGAGATTGGGCAATATTTTGCCATGATAGACGGTGCTGCCGATCCGCTCACGCAGTATCTCTCAGAAAAGCTCTCTCCTCGCTATAATGCAAACTTCCGCAACGACCTCATCGGTACGAAGCTTATTGCAGAGAACCGTCCTGCAGATGCGCTTCCTTATCTGAAGAAGGTGGATATGAAATACCTTGAGGGACAGGCTATTGGCTATTTCGCAGCGCACAGGAACTTCAAGAAGCCTTACTGGGAGAGCATGCAGTCCATAAATGCTCCTATGTGGAACGATAATGGCAATGTGATAAGATATTCGCTCAAGAGCAATGTGAAGGTGGACTTCTGCAATGAGGTTATCGCTCTGCTCAACCAATATGGCATAGCAAACAATGATGCGCGCAAGAACATTGCCTATCAGCTTGCCAATTGCTACTACCAGGCTTCGTACAAAGGTCGCTGCTGGTACATTACCCACTACGGCCAGAGCGTGACTGACGAGCAGAATCCTAAGGAGGCAAACTTCCCAGAGTTGGCTCGCAAATACCTTGCCGAGGCTGCCTCTTCAACGGATGCAAACCTCAAGATGACTGCCTTGTACGGACAGGTGAGCATCGCTCCAGACCAGTGGGTTACTTACGACTATGACGACAACTACGACCTCGTGCCGCATATTCAGCGCGGCTCTAAGCAGTATGCCAGTCTTAAGGCTCTTGACAGCTACACTCGTGAGGTTGGTTTTGAGAAGAGTTTCATCTCAAAATGTGATGTCATAAAGCAGTTCAGAAAGTCAAGATAGCTATTTTAATTGTCTCATATGACAAGCAATCCGACTTGCTTGACGATGGCAGAGACAATCCAAGCGAGTAGGGTAGTGTAGCCCGCCGCGAAGAGTGCCCAGCGCCATGAGCCAGTTTCTGCCTTAATGGCAGAGATGGTGGCGATGCAAGGAAAATAGATGAGTACAAAGATGAGATAGCAGAAGGCAGTAAGGGCATCAATGCCGTTTGCCTCCATCTTCTGACGTAGTACAGGATAGCGCTCGGATTGGTCAAGAGTCTCGTCTGCTACTTCTTCATTGTCGGCATAGAGTACGCCCATTGTTGAAGCTGTGATTTCCTTGGCACTAACTCCAGCACAAAGGCTGACATCGAGTTTCCAGTCAAAGCCTTGTGGAGAGAAGATCGGTTCAATGGTTTTGCCTATCTGTCCGAGATAACTGTTTTCCTGCTGTTGCTGATTCGAAAGTTCCGGATTATGTGGGAAATAGCTTAAAGCCCAAACAATAAGTGAGCCAACGAGGATGATTCCACCCATCTTCTTGAGATACTGCTTGCCTTTCTCCCATGTGTGGCGCATGATAGCCTTTGCAGTTGGGAAACGGTATGGCGGAAGTTCCATGACGAACGGTGTGTCCTCGCCCGTGATGAGGAACTTGCTGAATAGCCGGCTGACGATGGCTGCCACAAGAATGCCGACGATGTAAAGAGCGACAAGTACGAGCGACTGATACTGCACGGCGAAGAATGTGCCTACGATCATTATATATATAGGAAGACGTGCGGAGCAACTCATGAAGGGAACGACCATCATGGTGAGAAGACGTGATCGGCGACTTTCAATGGTGCGAGTGGCCATGATGGCAGGTACATTGCAACCGAAGCCCATAATGAGCGGGATGAACGACTTGCCGTGAAGTCCCATTTTGTGCATGAGTTTGTCCATGATGAAAGCTGCGCGAGCCATATAGCCTGAGTCTTCCATGATTGAGATGAAGGTGTAGAGGATTAGAATCTGCGGAAGGAAGACTATGACAGCTCCAACACCAGCTATAGCTCCGTCAATAACCATGTCTTGGATAATACCTTTCGGCAATGTTCCGCGAAGCCAATCTGAAAGGTAACTGACACCGCTGTCGATCCAGTCCATCGGATATTGTCCGAGTGCGAAAGTCACGTAGAACATGGCGAAGAGGACAAGGAAGAAAAGCGGATAGCCGACAAAGCGATGCGTGAGAATGGCATCGAGAACATGAGTGAACTCGTAGGTGTTGGTGCGAGTGCCTTCCTCGTTGTTGGCTTCGCTGAGTGCGCCATGTATAATGCCGTAGCGCGCATTCATAATGGCAGTTTCAGAGTCTTCGTTTAGCTCTCGCTGGATGATAGCCGCCTGTTTATCGCGAACGCGGATGATGTCATTGTAGTTAGGGATACTCTGAAGTTTACGGTCTGCCTCCTGATCGTATTCGAGAAGTTTTATCGCAACGTAGCGTGTTGAGTATTTCAGACGAAGGTCGTTGTTCTTCTTTAGCTCTGTCTGAATGTTCTGGATGGCACTCATGATGACCTCGCCATAGTTGAGGTGGATGTGGCGTAGGGAATGGTCGTGAGTGTGGCGACGATGAGACTGGCGACCTTCGCTGATAGGATGTGAGTGAAGGTGTTCTTCTGCGTCTTCGTGAACATCGTCGTGAGAGTGTGTCTTGAGGAATGGCTTACCCTCATAGACGCGGATGATAGTGTCGAAAAGTTCGTTTACTCCCTTGCCGTTCTTGAAGACTGTAGGAATCATCGGAATGCCGAAGAGTTCGCCGAGAATGTCTATATCGAGTTTGTCGCCACGATTTTCGAACTCGTCGAACATATTGAGTGCTCCGACAACGCGAAGGTTCATGTCAATGAGCTGCGTGGTGAGATATAGGTTTCGCTCTATGTTGGAAGAGTCTATGACATTTATTATTACGTCAGGCATCTTCTCTACAATCTGCTTGCGGACATAAAGTTCCTCTGGGCTATAGGCTGAAAGGGAGTATGTGCCAGGGAGATCGACGATGTTGAAGTAATAGTCCTTGTATTCCGCATAGCCCTCCTTAGCGTCAACTGTAACGCCAGAGTAGTTGCCTACGCGCTCATGTGCTCCGGAAACAAAGTTGAAGAGCGAAGTCTTTCCGCAATTCGGATTTCCGATTAGGGCTACGTTTATGGTGTGGCTCTGGCGGCGGGCTTCGTCTTTGGCGGATGTGATGTCCTCGGTATGTTCTTCTGGCAATGGGGCGGCGCAGTCGTCATGTGAAATGAAAGTGATTGGACCTTCGGATTGATCTTCTCGTGCTTTTGCGCGGTCGGCAACAATCTCAATTTGGGATGCTTCAGCTCTACGAAGACTGACCTCGTATCCCATGATTTTGTATTTGATAGGGTCTTGGAGTGGTGCGTTGAGAAGCACCTTCACTTCTTTGCCACGTATAAATCCCATTTCCACAATACGCTTGCGGAAACCGCCGTGGCCGAGCACTTTTACAATGTATCCGGATTCTCCGTTCTTCAATTCTGAGAGTTTCATGGCTGCAAAGTTATAAAAAATATTCGGATATTTATCAGACATGTAGATAAAGCTAGAAAAATTCATCACTTTTGGGTATTAGATAGACCTAATAACGCAGCTTTTCTTCAGTAATAATCTTGAAATTGTGTTATTTTTCCTTCTAATTTGTTTGTCATTATTGAAAATAGTTGTAACTTTGCAGCGTAAATGAACGAAACGACAAACCTTAATCTTCCTGCATACGACGTTCGGCTGATGAAAGACGTTAAAGGCAGAGTGAAGATATATGACATACTGCGCCGTCGATACGTTGCGCTGACTCCTGAAGAGTGGGTGAGACAACACTTCGTAAACTATATGATTGTGGAGAAAAAATATCCGAAATCGCTTATGGTAAACGAAACGCAACTGATGTTCGGCGAAAAGAAACTGCGATGCGACAGCGTTGTGCTCGGTAAGGATGGTAAACCTTGTATGATAATTGAATACAAGGCACCGACGATTGCGCTGACTCAGAAGGTGTTCGACCAGATAGGCGTTTATAATATGCTGCTCCATGTTGACTATCTTATTGTTTCTAACGGCATGCAGCATATTTGCTGCAAAATGAATTACGAAGATAACTCTTATGAGTTTCTAAAAGAGATACCGGAATATGGCAAAGATTGCTGATAAATTCGAAGAAATAATGTACAATCTGCAGAACGGTCAATATAAACCTATCTATGTTCTGCACGGAGAAGAACCGTACTATATAGACCAGATTTCCAACTATATAGAGGAAAATGCTCTTCGTGAGGACGAGCGTGGATTCAATCAGATTGTGATGTACGGCGCAGACACGAATGCTGCCGCCATTGCTGACCAGGCAAGACAGTTTCCTATGATGGCAGAAAGGCAGGTAATCATCGTGAAGGAGGCGCAAGCTATAAAGAAGTGGGACCAGTTGGAACACTATCTTGACAATCCTTCGCCGACTTCAGTGATTGTAATTTGCCATAAGAACGGTAAGGTTGATGGCAGAAAGAAAGTCTTTACGAAGGCTGCAAAAGTTGGCGTGGTTTATGAAAGTAAAAAGAAGTATGACAACGAGTTGCCGATGTTCATTAGTCAATATATGAACGCTAAACATCAGGGGATTAGTATTGACCAAAAGGCCGTCATGATGGTTGCGGAACATATAGGAAACGACTTGTCAAGAATAGCTTCGGAACTTGATAAGGTAGTGGCAGCTTTGTCGGAAAATAATAAGAATATTACGCCTGACGTGGTAGAGCAGAATGTGGGAATAAGCAAAGAGTACAATGGTTTTGAACTGCAAGATGCTTTGGCAGCAAAGGATTTTGTCAAGGCAATGCGCATAGTCGATTATTTTGCGAAAGACCCGAAAGTGAAAGACAGCGTGTTCTCTATGATGGGAGGTCTGTTTAATTATTTCCAGACACTGATGATTTGTCATTACGCTCCGTGCCAGAAAACAGATCTTGCCCTTTCGCAATATCTTGGTTTGCGTAGTGCATGGTTCGGTAAGAAATATGCTATGGGAGTGAAAAATTATTCTGCAATGAAGACTTTGAATATCATCTCAAAGATTCGAGAGACCGATATACGCATGAAAGGCGTTGACAATAGAAGTGCTACTTCTGGTGATTTGCTGCGCGAACTGGTGTATTATATCTTGTGTTGATGTTTGTTTGCTTGCTATACATTAAGATTGAATTAGAAAATCAGTCAACCGTAAACCGTAAACCATAAACTTTTACTAATTTTGCCCCCGAATAGTCTGATTAGGCTTGAATAAGTGGAATCAAGGACGGCAAGATGCAGCTGAACTTTATGAGGTTTCCCGCCTAACGGAGGTAACGCGTAAAATATATAAATAATGTACGCAATCGTAGAAATTAACGGTCAGCAATTCAAGGCAGAACAAGGCAAGAAGATCTTTGTGAACCACATCAAAGACGCCGCAGAAGGCCAGACAATTGAATTCGACAAGGTACTCCTCGTTGACAATGAGGGTGCAGTAACTGTTGGTACTCCTTCAGTAGAAGGTGCCAAGGTTGTTTGCGAAGTGGTTAATCCACTCGTAAAGGGTGA
>JAZLKJ010000065.1:0-14832 GCA_045597565.1 Prevotella sp.
GTTCAAGATGAATGCCGGAAAGAAGATCGAGGTTGACATGGAGGAAAATCTCCGCGTCAGCATACGCGACTATGGCCGTGGCATCCCGCAGGGCAAGCTGGTCGAGGCGGTGAGCATGCTGAACACCGGTGGTAAGTACGACTCCAAGGCCTTCAAGAAGAGTGTCGGTCTGAACGGTGTCGGTCTCAAGGCGGTCAATGCTCTCAGCTCAGAGTTTGAAGTGCGCTCTTACCGCGAGGGACAAGTGCGCATTCTCACCTTCGCAAAAGGTCAGCTCCAGACGGACAACACCATGCCTACGGAGGAGGAGAACGGAACAATGGTGAAGTTCACTCCTGACGACACACTCTTCAAGAACTACAAATTCGTGCCGGCATTCGTGGGCGACATGCTCCGCAACTACACCTATCTCAATACTGGACTTGCCATAATATATAATGGAAAGCGCATAGCGTCGCGCAACGGACTTGCCGACCTTCTCACTGACCGCATGACGGCTGAAAGCCTCTACCCTATCATCCATCTTGTTGGCGAAGATATTGAGATTGCCTTTACACATGTTGACAAGCAGAACAGCGACGAGTATTACTCTTTCGTAAACGGTCAATATACCACTCAGGGCGGTACTCACCAGTCGGCTTTCAAAGAGCATATTGCGAAGACCATCAAGGAATTCTCGGGCAAGAACTTTGAACCTATTGATATCCGTACAGGTCTCTGCGCAGCCATTGCCGTAAACGTAGAGGAACCGGTCTTTGAGTCGCAGACAAAGATTAAGCTCGGCTCACTCACTATGGCTCCTGAAGGTGTAAGCATAAATAAATATGTAGGTGACTTCATAAAGGAGCACGTTGACAATTATCTACATAAGAATCCGGACATTGCCGAAGTCATTCTCCAGAAAATTCAACAGAGTGAGTCGGCACGAAAGGCTATGGCTGGCGTGGCAAAGATAGCAAAGGAACGCGCTAAGAAGGCGAATCTCCACAACCGCAAGCTTCGCGACTGCCGCATCCATTTCTCTGACGCGAAGAACGACCGCAAGGAGGAAAGTGCCATCTTCATTACCGAGGGTGACTCTGCTTCTGGATCAATCACAAAAAGCCGCGACCCGAACACTCAGGCAGTCTTCTCTCTTCGTGGTAAACCGCTCAACTGCTTCGGACTGACTAAGAAGGTGGTCTATGAGAACGAGGAGTTCAATCTCCTTCAGGCTGCACTCGATATTGAGCAAGGACTTGACACACTCCGTTACAACAAGGTTATCGTAGCTACCGATGCCGATGTTGACGGTATGCACATCCGACTGCTCATCATCACATTCTTCCTACAGTTCTTCCCAGACCTTATCAAGAAAGGTCATGTCTATGTGCTTCAGACTCCGCTCTTCCGTGTTCGCAACAAGCGCACAAAGATTAAGGACAAGAAGTCGCTTACAGAAAAGGAGCAGCAGTCTAAGGGCGACTTCATCACACGCTACTGCTATTCTGATGAAGAGCGTCAGGCAGCCATTGCAGCACTCGGCAAAGAACCTGAGATAACACGATTCAAAGGTCTTGGTGAGATTTCTCCAGACGAGTTCCGCGGCTTCATCGGTGAAGATATGCGACTGGAGCAGGTTACTCTCCAAAAGACTGACCAAGTACAGAAACTCCTTGAATACTACATGGGCAAGAATACTCCTGAACGCCAGAGTTTCATCATCGACAATATTGTCATTGAAGAAGACAAGCCAGAAGATTTCTTCGTGGATTAAGCCCTACCCCACCCTAAAACTATTTCTGAACGACTACTTTTCAATTGTTATGAAAGCAAAGATTTTATCTATAGCAACTTTATTCCTCGTGCTATTCTGCACTACAGCGTCAGCGCAGATTCACATAAATCAAAAGAAAAACTCTCCGCTCTCAAAGCTTCAGTGGGCGGAAGTGGCTATCAATAATCTCTACGTTGATTCTGTTGACGAAAACAAACTCGTGGAGGATGCCATTCGCGGAATGTTGGAGAAGCTCGACCCACACTCGTCATACACCACACCTGAAGAAACAAAGGAGCTCAACGAGCCGCTCCAAGGCGACTTCGACGGCATTGGTGTGCAGTTCAACATGGTAGAAGATACGCTTATGATCATCCAGACCATAAATGGCGGACCATCAGAAAAGGCTGGCGTTCTTGCTGGCGACCGCATAGTTTCCGTCAACGACACAGCCATTGCAGGCGTAAAGATGGACAAGAACAAGATTATGAAGAAGCTTCGCGGTCCTAAGGGAACGAAGGTGAACATCGGCGTGGTGCGTCGTGGCATCGATGGCGTTCTTACCTTCACCATCACTCGCGACAAGATACCTGTTACTACCATTGACGCTGCTTATCTTATACGTCCAGGTGTGGCTTACATCCGCATCGGCAGCTTCGGTGCTACCACATACAAGGAGTTCGTAAAAGCTCTTCAGGCTATAGAGGCAAAGAACAAGGTTAAGAGCATCATAATCGACCTTCAGGACAATGGCGGTGGATACCTGCAGACTGCCGTTCTACTCTGCAATCAGTTCCTCAACAAGGACGACCTCATCGTATATACTGAAGGACGTGCGCAGAAGCGTCAGGAATACAAGGCTGACGACAAGGGCGACCAGAAGAAAAAGAAGGTCATCGTTCTCGTGAACGAATACTCTGCTTCAGCATCAGAAATCCTCGCCGGTGCCATGCAGGATCATGACCGCGGCACAATCATCGGTCGTCGCACATACGGCAAAGGACTCGTTCAGAGACCTGTAGAACTTCCTGACGGTTCTATGATTCGCCTAACCGTAGCTCACTACTACACACCTTCTGGTCGCTGTATTCAGAAGCCTTACACAAAGGGCGACAAAAAGTCGTACCAGAACGATCTTGAGATTCGCTTCAAGAACGGTGAGTTCACTAATGCTGACAGCATCCATTTCAATGATTCGCTGAAGTACTACACTCTTAAGGAGCATCGCCTTGTCTATGGTGGCGGCGGTATCATGCCGGATATCTTCGTGCCTCTCGACACAATGAAATACACCAAGATGTATCGTTCCATCTCTGCAAAGAGTCTCATCATCAACGCGAACCTTAAATATATAGACAAGGAGCGCAAGAATATAGAGGCGGAATACAAGAACTTCGACGACTTCAACAAGCGTTTCGAAGTGCCACAGAATGTCATTGATGACATCTTCGCCGAGGCAGAGAAGCTCAAGATTACACCTAAGGACGATGAGGAGAAAGCACTCACAGCCGTCTCAGCAAAGCTTCACCTTAAAGCCCTCATCGCCCGTGATATCTGGACAATGACCGAATACTTCCGCGTAATGAACGAAACAAGCGAAATCGTTCAAGCCGCACTTAAGGAACTCAACCTGCAATAAACTTTATTAAATATATAACTATTATGAAAAAGACTATTTTTCTTCTCCTCGCAATCTGTATGATGCCACTCTTCTGCGGCACAGTTAATGCTCAGTCACTCATCGGCACATGGGCTGCCGACGGTAAAGCTTTTCTTGACGATGATGATGTAGAGGCAAAGAAAGCAGAAATGCTTTTCACATTCAATGGCAACAACACCTTAACAGTAACCTTCGACTATCTCATGGCGATGAATGAAGACGGCATGAGCGGTGAGATCGGTGTTAAGGGTTCTGTAGTCGGCACTTACAAGAAAAGTGGCAACGAGCTCAATATCAACTGCAACAAGCAGAGCGCCAAGTTGGACATCTATAAGGTTGACATCAACCTCACTCCAGAGATAGAGGCAGCATTGAAGGTTGCTGGCATGACAAAGCAACAGATCATAAAGACGGTCAAGGATTCCATAAATCCAAATGAGTACGCCTCAAGCATAGAAAGCATCAACGGCAAAATGATAATCAATTCTCTTACAGCCAAGCAACTTGTACTTACAGACTCAGAAGATGGCACAAAGCTCACCTTCTATCGCAAATAGAATGAATTAATCAATTCGTTCTGTAAGCCCAAAAACAAAATATTTTTCTAAACTTGTCCTCCTCTAGGGGACAAGTTTATTTTGTTGACTATATCTTCTGGCGAGATATTCTTCAGGCATGGATAAGCGCCATACTTGCATGGTTTATTGCCGTATATGCTGCAAGGACGACACGGCATATCGAGCTGCACGCAGTCTTCCTCACTCTGCTGCCATGCCAGAAAACCTGCCAGAGGATGCGTAGCACCCCAGACACTGACGACGCGAGTACCAGACAGCGCGGCAAGATGCTGGTTGCCGCTGTCCATGGTAAGCATTACGTCAAGTTCGCCCATCAGCTTTACCTCCTCGCCTATTCCCTTTCTGCCTTCGGCCTTCAGAATATCTGATGCAATAAGAAGATTATCGTTATTGTTCGCTACCTTCAGCCATTCGTGAAAGACAGCCATCTCCTTCTCGCCTGCTCCAAAGAGGAAAATCTTACAGCCGCGGGCAAGCAGTAGCCTGATGACTTCAAAGGTTTTGTCAAGCGGATATATCTTTCCTGGATGTGCGGCAAAAGGGGCGATGCCTATTTTAAATGGATAATTGATAATTGATAATTGATAATTAGGCTGCGCATTGACTTTCCCTTCGGCCGCCGACCGTTGGTTCTTTACATCTGCAATAAGATTTATTCCAAGCACCTTGTCTATAGTCTCAGCGTAGTTCTCAAAGGATGTTGGCTGCTGCACGAGCAGTTTGTTCTCGTCGCGAGTAAGAGCACGCTTGCCTTCGCGGTGCTTGTCTATACTGGCAATGCGCGGCATCTTGCCAAAGAGAGCTGATGACTGCAAACGGAAACGCAGTCGAAGATACTTTGTACGGAGCACATCGTGACAGTCGGCAATATGCGTAAAATGCTCAGCCTGGAGTTGTCGGAATAGTCGGTTAAGTCCCGCAAAACCTTTATGCTCGCCTTTCTTGTCAAAGGCAATAAAGTGCACATTATCAGCAATTCCTTCAAACAAAGGCTGAAGGAATCTGACGCTGAGCACGGTAATCTTTATATCAGAATGTTGCGATGCCAACGCCTTCACAACGGGTACTAACATCGCAACATCACCAAGGGCAGAGAGCCTTATTATCAGTAAATTCACAAATATAGATTTAATGGATAATGGATAAGGTAAGTATATACAATTTGACCTTTTTTTCTTGAGACAGGAATTATCAACAATTTACAAGAATTAATTCAATAATTTTTATTTATAATTTCTGTCTATTGTTGGATATTGTTTGTTAAAAAGAAAAATAAAACATAAAATTGTCAAAAAAATTATTAATGATTATTTGGGGGCAAATAGTATATAGTTTCCATTGATAATGGATAATGGATAATTGATAATGGATAATTGGGCTGCGCGACAATAATTATCCATTATCAATTTTCAATTATCATTTTTTATACAGCACTGGATTTGTTGCAGGATCGTTGTACATCTTCATCTGGCGATAAACCTTCATGTACTTCTTTCCGGCCTCAATATCTGCGAGAAGTTGGTCGATGGCTGTAGAAAGGTCAACCTGCTGCTCAAGGAGAACATCAAGCTTTGTCTGACACTTCTGAACATGTTCAGGAGATGCATCCGCACGATCCACCTGCTCCTGCATGTGGTAAATCTTCAACGCAAGGATTGAGAGACGGTCAACAGCCCAAGCTGGACTCTCTGTATTTATCTGAGCATCCTCAAGAACCTTCACATCAGCATATTTCTCACGGAAGTAAGTGTCTATCTGCTCTACAAGATCAGTACGGTCCTGATTACTCTTATCAATACGACGCTTAAGCACGAGAGCCTCAACAGGGTCAATGTTCGGGTCACGAATGATGTCCTCAAAGTGCCACTGAACAGTGTCTATCCAGTTCTTCAGATAGAGGCGATTCTCTATAGTACCTTCCTCATACGGATTATTGATAGGAGTTTCTATATCATCCTTTACATGGTAGTCATTAATAGACTGAACGAAAATCTTATTGGCAATTTCTGTGAATGTCATGATCGTTTTCTTTGTTTATTTGGGTACAAAGTTAGATATTATTTTTTTCTTTCGCAAAAAAATAATATAATTGATAATTGACAATTGATAATTGATAATTATTATCACGCGGCTCAATTATCAATTATACATTATCAATTGTCAATTAATAAGGTATCCCTTCCAACTTATTCTCCACATCCTGATAGGTATCAATCAGTGCGGAGAGTCGCTCCATCGTAATCTGTGCAGCCGCTTTAAGCGTGCGCCCCTTAAGCAGCGTACTGATCATGCGTGCAGAGAAAATGTCGCCTGTTCCAGAGAACTCTACCGGCACCTCACGATAAGGTATGTGCAGGTATTCACCTGTCTGGTTGTCATAACCTACTACGCATGCATCTCCTTCCACCTTTGACGATGTAATGAGGATGGACTTTGCTCCAAGACTGCGCAGCTTATCAATTATAGTTGGTACTTCCTCTTTGTCCAGACCATTCTCCCTATACTGGCAGCCGGCAAGATAACAGGCTTCGGTATAGTTAGGTACAGCGATATCGGAAATAGCAATCATCCTGCGGAGTCGTTCCACCGTTTCCTCGCCAATTCCGGAATAGAGGCTGCCATTGTCAGCCATGATAGGGTCAACGACCACCATTGCACCGTTAGCCTTTTGACTCTCGCAATACTCGCAGAGCATGTCTGCCTGCTCGTTAGATGCGACAAAACCTATGCTTATGACATCAAAGCGGAAGTTGAGCCTACGCCATACCTCAAGTGTCTGTCGCATATATTCCGTAGTGTCAAGCATAGCATACTGTTGGTAGCAGAAATTGTTCGACACGAGAGCTGTCGGCAAATACGACACGCTATGCCCCTTTGGGGTAAGTACGGAAGCCTGAGCAGTTATGGCAAGACGTCCGTAGCCCACGCAATCGCCAACGAGAAGAATCTTTTTATTGACCATATTAATAAAATGGATAATTGATAATTGATAATTGATAATTGGGCTGCGTGACAATAATTTTCAATTATCAATTTTCAATTAAATTTATTTAGAACGTCTTCACGGGTACACCTTCGTCATACTTCAGACGGGCACGGTAAGTTTCGCGGAACTGTGAAGGCGAACATCCCTTGTTTCGCTTGAAGAGTCGGTTGAAGTGACTCATATTGTTGAAACCGGAAGAGAAGCAGATGTCCGAAATGCTGTCCGTACTTTCCAGAAGTCGGCTCGTAGCATAACTCAATCGTAGATAAATGGTATATTCCGACAATGTACGACCCGTCTGCTGCTTGAAGAAGCGTCCAAAGCTGCTAATGCTCATGCCAGAGATACGTGACAACTCAGGAAGAGTTATTTCCTCGCGGTAATGGTTGTGGATATATTCCTTGATAGCTTCCAGCTTCTCGTTGTCTTCCGTCACTGAGTCGCGCAAATACTCCCTCGAAGCGAGTTCTCGAGAATCGTCAAACTTGGAAAGTTCGTAGAGAACACTCATCAGCGAGGAAATGGCATAAAAGCCATCGGTCACGTCACCAAGCGAGTCAAGCAGATGATAGACCTTAAGAATTGCCTCACGCGAAAAGGCAAGTCCACGACGTGCCCTGAGCATCATCTCACGGATAGACCTGAACGGAGTTGCCACGAAGAAGCTGTCTTCCTCGAAATGGATGTCAAACTGAATGGTAACCTCACGGGCAGAGTGTCCCTCATATTCATGTTTCTCCCAAATATGCTCAAGGTCGGCATTGTTTATAAGCACAAGGTCAAGATCGTCAATAATCTCAGTATTATCACCCACAATACGACGCGCTCCTGCTGCCTTCTCCACAAAGTTGAGTTCGCAAACTTCATGGGTATGGATAGGGAAATCGAATACTTTCTGTTTTCTATCTACGATGTAAACAATGTTTGACTCCATTATCGGAGTAATCTCATGAAGAACACCTGAATGACTGTAAGGCATATTCCGTTAGCTTTTGATGTTGATACTCTGTATGCTTATTTGTGCCGAAAAAAGCAAAACATTCGGTTTATTGGCGACAAAATTAATACTTTTTTATCAAAATATCAAACATTTTCGGCAAAAAAAGTATCAAAAGCCACAAAAATGGCAGAAAGCAAGGGCAAATGAATTATTCTCTGTCTCTCGGATGAGCCTTTTCGTATGCTTTTTTGAGCTGTTCAAAAGTAGTATGGGTATAAATCTGCGTAGTTTCAAGACTTTGATGACCAAGCAATTTCTGCACGCTCTCAAGGTTAGCGCCATTGTTGAGCATGGCTGTAGCAAAGGAGTGGCGAAGTACGTGCGGACTGCGCTTCTTGATATTCGTTACAAGCGAAAGTTGCTCCTTCACAATCGTGCCAAAAGCTGTTGAATTCAGCTTCTTGCCACGTTTACTGATAAGGAAGAAGTCGGGATGAAGCGGAAAAAGCTCATCGCGGGTCGCAATATACTGGCGCATAGTCTCTTCCATCTCATCGCCAAAAGGTATTATGCGCTGCTTATCGCGCTTACCCGTCACCTTAATCTGACGAGAAATAAAGTCTATATCAGCATCCTTCAGACCGAGGAACTCACTCCTTCGCATACCGGTTTCATAGAGCATCAGCACTATTGTCCTTGCCAAAATCTTGTCAAAGTCAAGGTAGGGCGAAGATTTCGGAGCCGCAGAGTCAAGGTCAGAGTCAAAGTCAAAGTCAGAGTCATTCAGGTTTTCCCCCTCCCCCTCATGGGGGAGCCGGAGGGGGGCTTGGAGCCGGAGGGGGTCAAGCAACCTATCCATCTCACTCTCTCTGACGAACATCGGCAGCGGTTTCTCCTTCTTCGGTCCCTTTATTGTCGCCATCGGATTGACCGTGATGATACCCTTACGCAGCATGTAACGGAAGAAGGCACGCAGTGCACTGAGTTTCTTATTCACAGTGCTGGCAGCTTCCCCCTGATCCATCAGGCTCTCCATCCACATACGAACCACATCCTTATCTACGGTCTGCCATGTAAGCGAAGAATCCATGAGCATGAAGAACCTCTGAAACTCCTCGTTGGAAGCCTCATAATAAGCTATGGTATTCTCCGAATAGTTGCGTTCATAACGCAGGTATGATACAAAGTCGGCTATCATCATGCAACTTTATGACACTCTTCTACTTCACCTTACGACCTTGTACATCATATTCCTTGCCAGCCTTCTCAACGATGATCTTGCCGTCCTTGAGCACCTTGCGAACCTTAAGTCCTTCAGGAGCAAGGGCTTCGTTGATGGCTGTCTCATACTCTTCAGTAATATCAACAAAATCACCTTCCTGATCTATACAGAGAAGGAAGTTCTCACCATCGCCAGAATAGATCACACCATTCTCACCAAGAAGTTTGAAAGCTATCTGGTAGAGGTTTGTTTTTACTTTCTGGCCTCCGATATACAAAGTCTGAGCCTTGAGTGGCGTTAAGTCAAGAGTTGCGGCAACAGTACCGACGCGCACTTCGCAACCATTCTCAAAGAACAGTTGTACCTGACCTTCTGCAAGCGTACCTTCAGAGAGAGCGTATTTTCCAGCAATACCATCGCCATTATGAGCAAAGTAGAAAGAGAACAGATAACCATCGCCGACAATCATGTCATCGTCATCGTAAACGTCATCAAGGTTCTGCAACTGCATATTGTATTCAGCGTAGTCACCCTCCTTGCCCATCTGCATTGCAACCATAGTTGTAGCGCTCGGTATGTCAATAAGATAGTCAGCATCTTCCTGCATGCATCTCAGGTTGTCAATGTACATCGTGCCGTGGTAAAGCACCTCATCCACACCGAACATATCGACCGTCAACTTTGTCTTGCCACCTTCCTTCTCTATGTTTGCCTTCATATACTTTGCGTCATGGAAGACGTAAGTATTACCTGTAACAACCATCATGTCGCAGGCATCCATATAGAAGTCGTCATTAGAGAACTCACCCTCGAGGTTAGTAGCGTACATATAGAATCGCATCTGATACTCACCAGGCTTCACGGCTCCTACACCCACAAGTCCGAGTCCCTGTGAATAGTCAAGCATGGAAACATGACCGAAGTCTATGTTTACCGTTTCCTTAGGTTCTGGCATATAACCATTCTGCTCTTGGCGCATGGTAACATGGTAGAGCACGCCGTCCATGCTGGTAACATCGGCATAAACGAAGGTGAGCTTATCCTTGACCTCCATCCTGACGTTGATGTCGAAGATATCGACAAACGAGTTGTCGGCAGAGACTAACAGATTTGTATATTGCATCAGCAAATCGTCCTTAGTCCATTCCGTCTTGCCGCTGCCAATGGCTTCCGACTTTATGGCAATAGACATCTGGTAATCGTCATTGGCAGCACCGAACTGGAAACAGCCGTACATGTCGCTAAGATCCTGCAACACAACCTGCGTGAAGATAATGTCCTTCTCCTCCTTTATCTCCACCTCGTGAGGACCATTGAACATAGTCAGCTTGTAGAGTACGAGGTCTTCACTCAGAAGTTCGATGTTCATGATGGTATTCTCGCCGTCCTGAGTATGTACGGCAGTAGCGTTCAGGAACTTGATGTCCTTGTCCGCCTTCTTGTCATGAAGCTCCGGAACGAGCAGGTCAGCACGGTAGAAAGTGCCGAGAAGTCCGTCGCCGACAATGCCGTAAGACAATTTGTAGTTCTCGTTCTCAGCATGTATAACATAAGTGCCGTAGAAAGAGTTTGGCTCCACACGAGCATAGCCGAGGTTGTCAGAGCGAGTCTCCTTAGGCTTCGGATTACCAATGGCAGCCTCCACCTTGAAGCGCATCTTGTTGTTCGTAAGGCAGTTAGCCTTTATGCGCGTGCAGTTGCCCTCATCGGTAACAGTGACGTTCATATCAACGAACGAATAGAACACCATGTCGTTCTTCGGATTTCGGGCATAGTTGTAGTATTTACCCTCACCGTCAAGCCTGAACTCTGTGTTACCAAAAGTACCGAACATACTATCAGAATAGTAGTTAAGCTGCATCTTCCACTGACCGTCTGGCGAGAAGATGGTTATGTTATAGTTGTTCTGATTCGGATTATCCTCCATCGTAGCGTTTTCCGAGTAGAACTCAATCAGTTTCTCATCAGAATCCTGCGCCAACATATTTATTGGAACCAAAAAAGCGTACAAAAAGGCTATCAGTGAAAAGTATCTGAATTTCATAGGTTTAATGTAGTTTTTAGTATTTTTGCGCTGCAAAGTTACGATTAAGTATTGAAACATCAAAATCTTACATCATTTTTTTCATTTCCACCTCTTACACGAAGAAAAGCGACACTCCGCAGACGCTTATCACGGCTCCGAATACTTCCCTCCATGTCACCTTTTGATGGAAGAAGAGGAATGTCGGCAGGAGAATCATCACAGGCGTCGTTGCCATGATGGTTTGGGCTATGCCAGTTGATGTGTAGAGCGTAGCCATGAGAGAGAGACTAACGCCAATGACTGGTCCAGTCAATACGGCTCCGAGGGCGAAGATCATGGTGCGAAGACTGCAAAGTCCCTCCTTCAGTTTACCAAGTTCACCCCTTGTCGATGTCCAGATGGAGAAGCCGATGAGTCCCGTTACAGCGCGCATGAAGGTTGCCGTAAAGGGTAATACAAGCGACACTGTTCCGCCATTTCTGAAGGCAATGTCTGAACTGCCGATTATCTCCTCATAGTGAAGCAATCCTTTTGCACTGAGCACAAGACCAATACCCTGCCCCATCGCTGCGCCTATGCCGAAGAGGATGCCGCGAGAAAGACTTCCTCCCCTGAGGGGGAGCGTTGGGGTGGAGCTTGATATCGCCATCCCTATTCCCACCATCGTCACCAGCATGCCGACTATTGCGAGCCACGACATCTGCTGTCCGAGCAACACCCATCCGAAGAGGGCGGCTGCGGGTGGTGCGAGGGTCATAAGTAGCTGTCCGTAGCGAGAACCGATCAGGATGTATGAGTTGAAGAGACAGAAGTCGCCCAGAACATAGCCCACAAGTCCCGAGAGCGAGAGCCAAAGCCACGTATCGCCATCGGCACCTATAGGAAAAGGAGTGCCAGTCCACCACCACATTATTCCGCAGAGAAAGACGATGGAAAACATCATTCTCATCATATTGAATGGTAACGATCCGATCCGCTTGCTCGCCACTTCGGCAAACATTGCGCAGATGGTCCACGACACGGCCACAACCAGTGATATTATTTCTCCCTTGTACATTGTGTTTTGAGTTTTTGCGTTAGTAGGCTGCAAAGTTACATCTTTTATTTACAACTACTCAATAAAACACCCATAACCACAAATACGCTTGATATTGGTAAAATCGTTAAACTACACACACTTTAACGGATAGAAGAACTGACCCAGCTATTCCCGAAAGAGGAATAAGCTCGTTAGGATGATATTATGGAGGTGCGCTGCCCTCAGCGCACCACGTGCGATAAAACGTTTCCCTATTCAAAGCATTCGGGATTATACATTCGATCAAGTTCCTCAGCTATGACAGCCATTTCCTGACGTGACGACTGCGGTTCAAGAACCTGAATATCCAAACCATTGTATAATATTGCCCGACAGAAATCTGGCATTATTCGCATTTTATATTCAAATACGGAATAATCCTCATGCTCTTCCACCATACGCTGCGAATGATGCAGAGGCAAGGTCTCTATCCAATCGCGCTGGTAGTCTGGAACGGAAAGTAACACTCGTTCCAGAGGTCTATCAAAATTTGAATAGACACCGAAGAAATCTGCGAAATAGTCGGCAGGCTTGAAGCCTTCTGGCATTTCGAATTCTTCGTCAAGAGTGAACAAAGCCTTTATCCTGTCCAAGGCATAGACCCGGAACACACCATATTTATTGAAAGGCGACGGATCGTCTTCTCTCGGCTGCTTGTCAACGAGTTTCGCCAACACATACCAACGACGTTGGTGCATCTTCACACACATCGGAGCAAACTTTATCCTATTGATGTTCACATCAGTATTGAACTTCTTGTAGCTCATTTCCATCAGTTTACCATCTTTCATGGCATCCATTATCTTTGTCAGACACGCATAACTTGAAGGAATACTCTCCAGCAGAATGCGATCCTTCATATCCTCGCTCTCAACGATACTCTCATGAACAGCCACCGACTCCAACATCCAGTTCAAGGAAGTTCTGTCTTCTATTGCTTTAGGATTAGCAATATAATAATACCTATTCCTACGGCATTCAATATAAACCTTATGCTCTACAGCGATTCTTTTGCGCCAGTTATAGAAAGTCTTTTCGCCAAGCTTTACTCCTGTCACATTGCAACTTGCTTCTTCCCAGTATTCCGCTATCTGCCTGAAAGTCAGTTCACGATTCTTCTTCAAAAGGTTTATTAGCCAAAGATATTGATTCACTTTCATTGTGTATAAGTATTAGTTAGCGAGTGCAAAGGTAACAAAAAAGTCGGAAACAACGTTTCCGACCATGTATAAAAACTCATTTACTCTTGAATAATTCTGAATGAGAGCCTAATCTAACCAACTCTATAACTTCTCCATTAAGCCAAATCAAAAGGAAGTCGTTACCCACATGGCATTCCATACACCCCTTGTATTCACCTTTTAGTGGATGCGGTCTATTCTCCTGTGGGATAGGCAGTTCATTCGCAAGCCTATCAACAATATTCCCCAAGGCTTTTATCATTTTGGGATTATTTCGATAGCGTTTGTAGTCCTTTTTGAACTGCGTAGAAGGATAAATCTTTTTCATTCTGCATCCAGAGCTTTAAATAATTCCTCAGATGAAGAAAACAGATTGTCACTTTCGTATGATGTTCTATTTTGAGCTTCCTTAATAGCCTCTATAGTAGGCTCATTTAGAATCATAGCCTCTTCATCGCACATAATACCATACTCCTTCACACCAGCTTTCATATTACTACGAACGTAACCAAGAACCTTATCAAGCATATTCTCTGTATCTATTGCCATGACAAGTTCCATCAAGTTCAGTTTCTTTGCATCAAATGTAGCTGTTTGCATAATGTAGTTCTTTATTAGACATTGCAAAATTAATACTTTTTATAATCACCTCCAAATTTTTGCTTCATAAATTTGAATTAAGCATGATTTTATTGTTTCTGTTATAAAAAGTACAGCCACCGCAGACGGAAGTATTCAAACCTTCTCACCACGAGGAGTCGTTACCTTATTACCTCGTGCCACCGTTCCACTATAGTGGCTCTATCTGCGATGACCGTTTTGATAATTCCCAAAGTTAGGAGCAAGATGGGTAGGACTTGAACCTACGATATGCCGCCCCTAAAAAAGGGGAAACCCCGACTACCATTCTGCGACCATCTGCATCTTGCTCCTGTTGTTTGATAGCCTCAACCGCGCAGAGTATGCTATCGTGCGACCCACCTTTGTGCCGATGTCTTCTGCGTACAACTGCCTAAAGCCGCCCCACAAAACAAGAAGAAGAGTAACTGCATAAATGCCCTCAATACGGGCGACGCGTCAAGACTTACCCTTATTTCTTGTTTTGATGCTGCAAAGTTAACTCCTTATTCGGAAAACAAGCTTCCGGATAAAGATAATTCTTCCAATATTTTTTACTTGTTTGATGATGGAATAAGTTTTTTCAATTCCTCTTCTGGAGGCAGAAGTGCCTTGAGTTTGTCGAGGTTAGTCTTGTAAGTAGCAATATAGTACTACCGCTTTTCAGACCAGCGATGTTAGTTTCTTAGTCAATACTTGCGTGCATTCCGCAGGCAGAACAACAGGCAATGGTGAGCCTGAGTCCCTTTCCTTGGGTTGAAACGAATGGGGCTCGATGCCCCGTTCG
>JAZLKJ010000066.1:0-2067 GCA_045597565.1 Prevotella sp.
TGTTGGTATTTGATAATATCGGCGATTTGGTACCGCCCGTAGCGGTGTTTTGGTACCGCTGATTCACGCTGTCGGATTTTTCGTAGCGGAGGTGTGGTACCGCTCCAACTATCGTTCTTTGTCATAATGGCTCAGCAGCGTGTGTAGCGGAGGTTTGGTACCGCTGTTTTCAAACTGTAGCGTTGAGATGATACCGCCTTTTCTCTCTCATAAAACAAAAGTCTTGCACGGGCGCTTATATTAGGGATGGTCGCAAATTAGCTATAACAAACCTAACGTTTTGATTGCTAGTGTTATATTATTTTTGTATCTTTGCATAAGACAACAAAAAATCCCCCAAACTGCTTTGGTCGGCCCGTTTTGGGGGAAACGAAAAAATCTCGCTATGGCAAAAGTACAACAAATTTCTGAAATAACACCAAGTTTTGCGTTCACAGAGTTCGATTTTTACAAAGAATATGAAGAATCGTTCAAAAAGAGCGAACTCGGACGCATTCATGGCCTCCTTCCACTGCGTGAGATGGCAGTCAAGTTCGGTCTGATAGATTCGTATCCGCATAAGAAAGCCGGTCGCAAGCCTTACTTCAGTCCCGAGGGCAAGGTGGCACTCATGTTCCTCAAGTCATACACCGGATTGTCAGCTCCCAAACTCATGGAGCAGCTCAACGCCAACATCCACTATCAGATATTCTGCAGCATCCGGATCAACTCAAGGAATCCTCTGACCAACTACAAACTCATAGATGACATCGTCCTTGAACTGTCCAACCGCCTGAAGATACAGAATCAGCAGGAGGCACTGGCAGAAGCATGGAAGCCATACATGAAGAATCTTGATACCCTCTATACCGATGCCACCTGTTACGAAAGTGCCATGCGTTACCCAACCGACGCAAAGTTGCTGTGGGAATGTATAGAAAAGGTGTATCCGATGATGTGCAATGCAAGCCGTGAACTCGGCATCCATCGCATGAGGACGAAATACCTTGATGTATCCCGTGACAACATGGCCTATGTAAAACAGCGCCGTCACACCCAAAAACGGACTCACAAGATGACACGCCGCCTGTTGGATTTACTGGGAAAGATACTCGCAGAGCTGAGAAGGCTCAACAGGGAGAATCCTTGTGCCGGACTCTTCTCGGATAGGCAACTCACAGAAATAGAGACGATAACGAAGATATACCGTCAGCAGTGCAACCACCATAAGAGTGGCAACGCCAAGGAAAGCATCCCCAATCGTATTGTGAGCGTCAACAAGCCATACGTCCGTCCAATTGTAAGAGGCAAGGAGATAAAGAAAGTGGAGTTTGGCGCCAAGTGTAACAACATCCTAGTTGACGGTTTCTCGTTCATCGAGAAGCTTTCGTTCAACGCATTCAATGAGGGCACCCGTCTTGTGCATTGTGTAAAGCTTGCAGAGAAACTCTTTGGAGAGAAGATTACAAAATTTGGTGGTGATTGCAGTTACTCTGGCAACGACAACCGATCCTTCTGCAGCAAACGAAACATTGAGACATCATTTTCGCAGAAAGGAAGGAAACGTGAAGAGACGCCCTCTGTCAGTATGGTTAAGAAAGAACTTGCACGAGTACGCGCCACTGCAATGGAAGGATCTTTCGGAACGCAGAAAGAACACTATGGACCCAAACGGATAAACGGCCGAATCAAGAAGACGGAAATCTTGATTATCTTCTTTGGCATTCATACGGCTAATGCAGTCCAATTGGCAAGGAGAATTGCCAAGGCGGAACTCAGCCAGGCAGCCTAAATAAATATCGGTCAAACATTATACTTCCTCTATGGAATAACTATGTCATGGCGATACAAAAATTGACTCAAATAACGACAAAACTCCGAAAAATAGCAGACGAGGGCAACCTCTGAAGGCATACCCTCGTCAACAGATATTTAGTTCTTTGAATTAAACGACAATCCCTATTTACAGTTGGGCGTCTGCAGGGCAAGTTCCACTGCTTCGCTGATGGCCGTTCCCAGCGAACCGGAATGGTTGGGATCCTTCGTCAGGATGTCCTTTCCAGCACGGGTGGACATAGAGGGCGAGGG
>JAZLKJ010000067.1:0-2896 GCA_045597565.1 Prevotella sp.
TCGCCGCCAGCAATATGGATTTCCTGGTCGGAAGAGATACCCTTGCCACCTTGACCAGTGCTCTTAAGGCGAAGTTCTCCACCCGTAACGACAAGCGTGCTATCGGTCTTTATGCAGGCTGCACCCGAAAGGTCTGTTGGATCAGAGGCATCAACACCTCCTTTGGTTATTGCTACTATGCGACCTCCGTCGAAGTTTCCTGCCCCATCGCTCGTAAAAGCTTTCTTGCCGGCAGCTTCCGTCTGGATATTGAACACTCCGCCTTTAACCACAATGGCATCGTTAGCCTTTATGCCATGACCTGCAGAAGAACCAGACATGACCTGAATGGCTATGCCCGGACGAAAGAAAAGTGCATCGTCAGAGGCAATGCCGCTCTTTCCTGCTGAGTTGTTGCAGGCAATTTCAAGTGAACCTTTACCACTGAAGCGCAAATCGTCCTCGCTGAAGAATACGGCTTTCTCGTCTTCTTCATTAGTCTTTGCGTATGTTGCCGCAGCTCCATCTGCCAATATTGACTTGCCTTCAAGTTGCACGAAACAATTGCCGTTCTGGACGTTTATTGCAGCACCTTCCGGATTGGTTATGGAAACATCCGAGAGCAGCAACGAGAACTTCTTCTCGCTATATATGCGCAGACTGCCATCCGCAGTAGTTCCTGTAACCTTCAACGTCAGACCTTTACTGTGAGCCTTAACCGTTACATCAGCACCATCGGCTGTTATGGTATCACCCTTTACGACATTGTCAATCACTGCCCCACCAGCGGCAAAGGTAATGGTTGTGGTGTTCTTCGCCTCAAAGTTGTTTTCGATGTATTCATTATAATACGGATCGCTATCGTCGCTTGGTATAACTTCCGTCTCAGACAGAGGGCTGCTGTCCATTGCGACATCAAAGCTGCTGAGCGTGCCAAGGTCTATCAGATTGCCTGACATGCTACCATTGCCGCCAAAGCCTCCCTGTCCGCCGGGACCGAAACCTGGTCCTCCGCCTTGAAGCCAACCTTCATAGGGATTTTCTGTTGTGCAAGCACAAAGCAACGACAGAAGGGTTACTGCCAGTAAAGTTAGTAATTTATAAGTCTTCATCCTTTCACTTATTATTTTCCAATTGTTCTTTCGTCAATATATTTCTGCACATCATCCTTGTACATATCGCTGATTGGGAGATGGATGTCAGTATTAAGCTTGATTCGCATCTTAGAGATCTCCTGCACCTTGTTCATATTAACGATATAAGAGCGGTGGATGCGGAGGAAATCAGATGCAGGAAGAATGTCGGCAAGCTTCTTTATGCTCATGAGGAACATTATTTTTTCGCCGTTGTCGAGGTGCAGTTGCAGGTATTCGCTCTTCGACTCCACATAGGTAATCTGCTTCATGCTGATACGCACGGTGCGGTAATCTGCCTTCACGAAAAGAGTGTCGCCGGAAAGGCTCTGCTCCTTCAGTGCCGCCTTCTCCAGTTCATACTGGTGCCTGACCTTGGCTGCCGACTGCTGGAACTCTGGCATTCCGAAAGGTTTCAGCAGATAGTCAATGGCATTGACCTTAAAACCTTCGAGAGCGTACTGGCTATAAGCCGTTGTGAACACGATGAGCGGCGGATCTGCCAGTGAGCGGACAAAGTCCAAGCCGTTCAGGTCAGGCATGTTGATATCGACAAAGATGGCATCCACCTCTTCCTCACCCAGCACTTTCATCGCCTCAAAGGCATCCTGACAAGCGGCTACGAGGTGCAGGAATGGCGTCTTCTCTATCATCGTGCGGAGCTGAAGGAGTGCCAACGGCTCGTCGTCTATGGCCAAACATTTTATCATCATAAGCTTTTCAAAAGAGACTTTATTTATCAAGAATTAAAGAATTAAAGAACATCTTTTCGCCTCTGTTCTTAAATTCTTAAATTCTTGATAATAAAAAATGATTACTTACTTCATGATCTTTTCAATTCAAGGGTTACGCGATATTGTTCCGGATTATCATCCTCGACTTGAAGCTTGTAGTTCTTGTCGTATATTAAATCCAGACGCTTGCGCACATTTTCCAGTCCGATGCCGCCGCTATCGTCGCTTTGTTTCAGCAGATGGCGACTGTTGCAACATTCGAAATGGATAGTCTTGCTGTCATCATCCACTGCGAGAGCAATGCGAATAAACGAAGGCTGCTGATAGCTCACGCCATGCTTGAAGGCATTCTCAATGAAGGTAACAAGCAGCAATGGCGGAATCTGTATGCCATTCGTCACGGTAGGCATCTGACAGACTATCTCCACTTTCTCGCTGTAACGCAGTTTCATCAGCGAGAGATACTGCGTGATGAAGTCTATCTCTTGCGACAACAGCACCATCCGGCTATTGCTTTCGTAAAGCGTGTATCGCATCAGCTTCGACAGTTCCACAAGGCTTCGCTTCGCCTTCTCCTGGTCGATGTCTATAAGCACATGAATGTTGTTGAGCGTGTTCATGAAGAAGTGCGGATTAATCTGATGCTTCAGATATTCCAACTCCTGCTTCAGGTGCTGCTGTTCCAGTTCCGTTAGTCTGCGACGCTGCTCTTGCGACTTCACCATAGCGTCTGCCCCAAGGTTTACGCCGAGCATCAGCAAGGCTATTATCAGTCGCGCCACGTCAGGAGGTGCAATTAATGGATGTCTATGAGGCTTGCGGAACTCGGGCCGACTGACATGCTCTCTCATCGGTCTTCCATGAGGATTGGAGAGCGAAACATACCTTGTGAACAAACCAAAGCCGGAGAGCATTACCACCACCGCCAGCGCATACATCCAATAGCGTTTGCGGGAATAGAGCAAAGGAAGAAGCAGATAGTGGTGTACCAAAAAGATAATAAAGTATGCAAACAGAAAGACGTATGTCCTCTCTAAATCGTGCCAGTCG
>JAZLKJ010000068.1:0-12056 GCA_045597565.1 Prevotella sp.
CTTCAGGTGCTGCTACTGTTCGTATTCGTGGTAATGGTACTTTGAACAACAACGACCCTCTCTATATCATTGATGGTGTGCCTACAAAGGCTGGTATGCACGAGCTCAATGGTTCTGATATCGAGTCTATCCAGGTGCTCAAGGATGCTGCTTCTGCATCTATCTACGGTTCGCGTGCTGCAAACGGTGTCATCATCATCACTACAAAGCGCGGTAAGAACGGTAAGATAAACGTTGACTTCGACGCAAGCATCGCTGCTTCAATGTATGCTCACCGAATGAAGGTGCTCAACGCAGAGCAGTGGGGTCAGGCTTTCTGGCAGGCTCGTGTAAATGACGGTCTTGACCCAAACAACAATAACCTTGGCTATCACTTCAACTGGGGCTACGACCAGAACGGCAACCCTCAGCTCAACAATGTGACAATGAGCCAGTATCTTGACGCTAACAACACTGTTCAGGCTGCAAACACAGACTGGTTCAAGGAATCTACACGCACTGGTATCGTACAAAACTATAACGTAAACGTAAGCAATGGCAACGAGAAGGGCTCTTCTTTCTTCTCTCTCGGCTACTACAAGAACCTCGGTGTCATTAAGAATTCTGACTTCGAGCGTTTCTCAGCTCGTATCAACACAGAGTATAAGCTCATCGGCGATGTTCTCACTATTGGCGAGAACTTCACTTTGAACCGTACAAATGAGGCTTCTGCTCCTGGCGGCTTCCTTGAGAATGCTCTCCAGTTCAACCCTAACTATCCTATTTATAACATCAATGGCAACTACGCCAACCTCACTGGTGGTTATGCTGACCGCGAGAACCCTCTTTCAACTCTCTCTCGTGCAAAGGACAACCGCTATAACTACTGGCGTACATTCGGCGATGTTCACCTCAACCTCGCTCTCTTCAAGGACTTCAACATCCGCACTACTTTCGGTATCGACTACAGCCAGAAGCAGCAGCGCTTCTTCACTTATCCTATCATTGGTGGTAACGTATCGCGCGACGAGAACGGCGTTGAGGCTAAGCAAGAGCACTGGATGAAGTGGATGTGGAATGCCATTGCAACATACAAGATTGAGAAAGGTGCTCACCGTGCTGACGCAATGATCGGTATGGAGCTCAACCGTCAGGACGACGTTTGGTTCTCAGGCTATCGTCAGGACTTCGCCGTTCTCAACCCAGACTATATGTGGCCATCAGCAGGTACAGAGGGTACTGACAAGGCTTACGGTGGTGGCGGTGGCTACTCGCTCGTATCTTTCTTCGGTAAGGTAAACTATACTTTCGCAGACAAGTATCTCGCAAGTGTTACTGTACGTCGCGACGGTTCAAGCCGCTTCGGTAAGAACAACAAGTACGGTACATTCCCATCAGTATCTCTCGGTTGGCGCGTAAGCGAAGAGAAGTGGCTTAAGGACAATGCCTCTTGGATTGAAAACCTCAAGCTCCGTGCTTCATGGGGTCAGACTGGTAACCAGGAGATTGACAACAACGCTCGCTATACTCTCTATACTACTACTGGTAGTCTCAACTTCGGTGGTGACTCTTACAACACTGGCTATGACATTCATGGTACAAACGGCGGCTACATCCTCGACTCTGGTTTCAAGCGTGACCAGATTGGCAACGACGATATCAAGTGGGAAACTACTACTCAGACAAACCTCGGTATCGACTTCGGCTTCCTCAACGGTGCTCTCTATGGTGCTCTCGACTGGTACTACAAGAAGACTACAGACATCCTCGTCCACATGCCTGGCGTAGCCGTTATGGGTGAAGGCTCTTGGATGTGGATCAACGCTGGTGAGATGCTCAACCGCGGTCTTGAACTTAACATCGGTTACCGTGGTAAGGCTGGCGAACTCCAGTATGACATCAATGGTAACATCGGTACAAACTACAACGAGGTAACAAAGCTTCCTGAGACAATCGCAGCAAACGGAACATTCGGTGGTAACGGCGTTGAAAGCGTTGTTGGTCATCCAATGGGTGCACAGGTAGGTTACGTCTTCGACGGAATCTTCCAGAACCAGGATGAAGTTGACAACCACGCTACTCAGGAAGGTGCTGCTGTAGGTCGTATGCGCTTCAAGGACCTCAATGGCGACGGCGTCGTAAACTCTAAGGACCAGAAGTGGATTTACGATCCATCACCAGCATTCACTTACGGTCTCAACGCTTATATCCAGTATAAGAACTTCGACTTCACAATGTTCTGGCAGGGTGTTCAGGGTGTTGACGTGATCACTAAGGACTACAAGCAGCAGACAGACCTTTGGGCAGGTGTAAACGTGCCAAACCTCAACAAGGGTATCCGCGTTCTCGATGCATGGTCTCCAACAAACACAGGCTCTACAATCCCTGCTCTTACTACAATGGATACTAACAACGAGACTCGTATGTCAACATACTACGTTGAAAACGGATCTTACCTCAAGCTCCGTACTGTACAGTTCGGTTACAACTTCCCAGAGGCTATCGCAAAGAAGCTCTGCATGAGCCGCCTCCGCATGTATCTCTCTGCACAGAACGTACTTACTATCAAGAGCGGTAACTACAGTGGTAACGATCCTGAAGTTCCTACATTCGGTTACCCAATCCCAATGAATGTAACATTTGGTCTCAACGTATCATTCTAAAGCACCCTTCCTATCAATATGAAGAATATTAAAAACTATATACTCGCTGCCTCTTTAGGAGTGATGGCAGCCTCATGTTCCGACTTCCTCAGCGAGCAGGTGCCACAGGGTACTCTCTCTGACGAGCAGGTCAACACTCCTGCATACGCCGACAAGCAGGTGACATCGGCATACGCTATCTTCGCTACTTCTGAGGACATCAACGCCTCTTTCTCACTCTGGAACTATGATGTTCGTTCAGACGATGCATACAAGGGCGGTTCTACAACAAACGACGGTGACGTGTTCCATCAGCTCGAGGTAGAGCAGGGCGTGCTCCCTACAAGCTGGAACCTCAACGACATCTGGGTTCGTCTCTACAACTCTATCTCTCGTGTCAATGCTGCCATCCACGCTGTAGAGGGTTGCGACGCAAGCTTCAAGCAGAAGGACCAGCGTCTTGCTGAGCTCCACTTCCTCCGTGCTTACGCTCACTTCCAGCTCAAGCGTCTCTTCAAGAACATTCCTTTCGTGATCGACACTAATCTCACTTACGACGATTACAGCCAGATCACTAACACAAAGTATAGCAACGACGAAGGCTGGAAGGTCATCGCTGACGATCTTGAGTATGCTTACAAGATCCTTCCTGAAACTCAGGCTGACAAGGGTCGCCCTACAAAGGCTGCCTGCGCTGCTTTCCTTGCTAAGGTTTACCTCTACAAGGCTTACCGTCAGGACGATGCTTCAAGCCATAAGGTAACTTCAATCAACGAAGAGGACCTCAAGAAGGTTATCGAATACACTAACCCTTCTCTTTACACAAAGGGAGGCTACGACCTCGAGAAGGACATCCACAACAACTTCCGTCCTGAAGAGCAGTTTGAGAATGGTTGTGAGTCTCTCTGGGCTATCCAGTATTCTCGCAACGATGGTACAAAGTATGGTAGCCTTAACTTCGGTTACGGTCTTATCTGCCCTAACATCGTTAACGTAACAGATGGTGGTTGCGACTTCTACAAGCCATCGCAGAACCTCGTAAATGCTTTCCGCACAGACGATAAGGGTCTTCCTCTTCTCGACAGCTACAATTCAAAGAACTACGACAAGGCTGCTGACAATGCTGACCCACGTCTCTTTCTCACAGTAGGTATGCCGGGTCTTCCTTACATGTTCAACCAGAACTACATGATGGATGAGTCTTCTAACTGGAGCCGTTCTGGTGGTCTCTATGGTTACAATGTAACATTGAAGCACAATGTTGACCCAGCTCTCATCGACCAGTACCTCATCAAGGGTTCTTTCTGGGCATCTTCAATGAATCGCATCGTATTCCGTTATGCTGATGTTATCCTTATGCGTGCTGAGGCTTATGCACAGCTCAATCAGGCTGCGGAGGCTATCAAGCTCGTAAACCAGATTCGTACTCGTGCTGCAGGTTCTACTCAGACTATCAGCAACTACCCTGTGAAGTATGGCGTGAAGATCTACTGTAAGAAGTACGACGAAGGCACAAGCTACTCTAAGGAAGAGGCTCTTAAGATGGTCAAGATGGAACGTCGTCTTGAGCTCGCAATGGAGTCTGAACGCTTCTTCGACCTCGTTCGCTGGGGCGATGCTGAGAAGGTTCTCAACGAGTACTTCGACGTAGAAAAGGGACGCTGCAACATCTATGATGGTGCTAAGTTCACTGCAAACAAGAACGAATACCTCCCAATTCCTCACAGCCAGATCTCTGCTTCAAACGGCAACTACAAGCAGAACATCGGTAATTGGTAATTGATTATCTCCCTGCCATTTTTGGCAGGGCAAACAAATTGTAAATCCGTAAATAAATCAAAATGAAAGCAATATATAAATATATAATGTGTGCCGTGGCAGTGCTCTTCGCTTTCGCCTCTTGCGACAAGAACGATGACTGTTCACTAGACCTTAGCGGCAACTGCCTTGTAGAGCAGATTGCGCTTGACGGCTATGAAGGCACTATCGATTTGGCTTCTCGCTCTATCGTAGTAAGAATACCAGAGACAGCTCCTGTAAACGCAATGAAGATTACAGGCTTGAAGATCTCTGACGGCGCTACTGCAAATGTTGCACAGGGTCAGACTCTTGATATGACCAACGACCAGAACATCCACGTCGCTGCTGGCGATTTGTATCTCGACTGGACACTCTCTGTCCTCCGTGACGAGGCTAAAATTTACTCATTCGTAATCAACGGTATCTACAACGGTATGATTGATGAGGACGCAAAGACTATCACTGTCTATGTGCCAGGAAGCGTTGACATCAAGAATGCCATTCCTACTATCGAGCTCTCTCAGAACGCAACAGTTGACCCTATCAGCGGTGCTCCACAGGACTTCTCTGCTCCTGTTACTTATACCGTTTCAAACAACACAGCTTCAAGCAAGTATGTTGTAACAGTGATCGCTATCGGCAAGCCAAAGGCTCTCTTCCTCGGTGCAGCTTCCGACATGTCACAGCTTGACCCAGAGGCTCTCACTGCATGCACTTGGATGCTCGCAAATGTTCCGGAGTCTATGTACGCATCATTCGCAGACCTCCAGGCAGGTACTATCGACATCACTGAGTGTAAGCTTATGTGGTGGCACTTCCATAAGGATGGTGGTGTTGATGGTCACGACCCATTCCTCGAAAAGGCTCCTGAGGCAATGGCTGCCAAGAACCAGCTCCGCGACTTCTATGAGCGCGGCGGTGCTCTCTTCCTCACTCGCTACGCTTCCATCCTCCCTTCATTCATCGGCGTAACTGGCGACGATGAGTGGACAACACCACAGAACTGCTGGGGTGGCAACGAGGACAGCGCAGAACTTTGTGGCGGTCCTTGGGACTTCATTAAGTACGACGCTTCTCACCCTCTCTTCGCAGGTACTATCGATGGCGAGGATACTGGTCGCATCTACTGTACAGATAAGGGTTACCACATAACAAACTCTACAGCTCAGTACCACATCGGTGACGACTGGGGTGGTTATCCAAGCCACGATGCGTGGGTAGCTCGCAATGGCGGTAAGATTCTCGGTGTTGGAGGCGACGGTGCTGTTGTAGCTTGGGAATATCCAGCTCACGACGGTAAGGGCGGCATCATCTGTATCGGCTCTGGCTGCTACGACTGGTACTCTTACACATTCGAGGATGGCTATACAGAGAAGTTCCACAAGAACATCGCCATCATGACTAAGAATGCTATCAACTATCTCACAAAATAAAAAGAATAAAAGATGAAAAATATCATATTATCAGGTCTCATGCTCTCAGCCTTCACGCTGACAGCGTGCAGCGAAGAAACTTACGAGGGTGATGCTCCAAAGGATTGGGATGCAACAATGGCGCTCTTCACTCCTACAGAGGATGCAAGCTTCAGCACATACTACATGCCAGAAATCGGTCGTGTAGGCGACCCAATGCCATTCTACGATCAGAAGGCTGGCGAGTTCAAGGTGCTCTATCTCCAGGAGTTCAACAACAACGATCCTTACTGCTACCACCCATTCTATGGCGTAAGCACAAAGGACGGTGTAAACTATCAGGGACTTGGCGAGGTACTCCCTACTGGCAAGTCAAAGAACGAGGCTGACGCTGCCCTCGGTACCGGTTGCGCTATCTACAACGAGGCTGACGGTCTCTACTATATCTACTACACTGGCCATACTTCAAAGGAGGTTGTGATGCGTGCAACATCTCCTGACTTCAAGACATGGACAAAGGATAAGGCATGGGTTCTTAGAGGTGCTGAGTACGGTTACACTGAGACAGACTTCCGCGACCTACAGATCTTCAAGGCAGAAGACGGCAAGTGGCATATGGTCATCTCAAGCAACCTTAAGTTTGCTGAGTTCGTTTCAGACAACATGAAGGACTGGAACCACGTAGGTTCGTTCAACATGGTATGGGACCGTATGTGCGAATGTCCAGACATATTCAAGATGGGCAACTATTGGTATCTCGTTTACAGCGAAGGTTTCCGTTCTGCTTGGAGCCGCAAGGTTAAGTACATGATGGCTGATTCATGGGAAGGCTTGAAGAACTGCTTTTCTGATCCAGGTGCCCACTGGCCAAAGGATGATAAGGAAGGCGTTCTCGACTCTCGTGCTTTCTATGCCGGCAAGACTGCTTCAAACGGTACTGACCGCTACATCTGGGGTTGGTGTCCATTCCGTTTGGGTGTTGATAACGACAACAAGAATACTAACGTCGGCAATGGAGAGCATGGCCAGAAGAACGAACCAGAGTGGTCAGGTGCTCTTGTATGCCACAAGCTCATTCAGCATGAGGATGGTACACTTACAGTGGGTAAGGTTCCTGCTATGGACGCTAAGTACAACAAGCCTGCAGAGGTCAAGGTTGTAGAAAATGCTGGTGTAGATTATGTTGCATACAACCGTCTCGGTGCACACAACCACATCTCGTTTACTGCTAAGACTGCCACTGATGGCGATCGCTTCGGTGTAAGCTTCTGTTTTGGTTATGTAACAGAGAAGGAAATAGACAAGAATACTGGTCAGGAAGTTGAGGTGCCAGTTCATTCAAAGCGCTACTCTCTCGTGGTTAACCCTGAGTGGGAGAATGGTCGCCGCAAGGTAAACTTCGAGCAGGAGGGTCCTTTCAGCATGGGCTTCATCCCAGGTGCTGACGGCTACATCTTCCCACGTCCAGCAGACAATACTTACCATGTTGACATCTACACAGACAACTCTGTTGTTACTATGTACATCAATGGTGACTATGGCTGCACTCAGCGTATTTATGGCATTCAGAAGAACTGCTGGAGCATCAACACTTACGGCAACGATGTGAAAATAAGCGACGTTAAGGTATCGCAGTATTAATCTATAAAGGCGAAAAATGTTGCGAATGGCATTAAAAACAGCTATTTGCAACATTTTTCGTAATGCTTGCAATATTTTTTATACTCATTATGAATAAAACGCTTTACCTTTGCAGCCGATAAAAGACTGTTGAGAAACACTCGAAACATTAATTTAGGAAATTATATTCAATTTGGTCTTTTTCTTGAGACAAGAATTATCAACAATTTACAAGAATTAATTCAAAAATTTTTATTTATAATTTCTGTCTATTGTTGTTCATTGTTTGTTAACAAGAAAAATAAAAACATAAAATTGTCAAAAAATATTTAATGATTATTTGGGGTCAAATAGTATATAGTTACCTTAATTTATTTAATTTTGAGTTATAAGGTTAGTTTGGTTAATTATATTATTTCAGGTTTCAATGTCCCAACATTGACGAAAAGTGTTTGAGGGTAAAAAGATTGTATTCAGGATAACAAACTTTAGAAACAAAAAAGAAGAAAATACTAAAATAACTAAAACCTCAATGAAAATTAAATCATTATTTGCATCTCTTCTTGCCTTTCCTGCAATCTGCATGGCAGCTGTTCCGCCTACTACGCACCAGGCTTGCGAGCAGTCTATTGTAAGACCTGCAAGCAATGGGGGTCGTTATCTTTGGCTTCCTATTCAGGAGGATGCTCCGGAAGGTCGTGTTTGCGTGGTAATCGGTAACACTGAAATCATGCGTCAGAATGTGCGCATGGCTCGCGAGAAGGTTGATTATTACCTTCCGCTCGATATGACTCCTTGGATGAATGAGAAGGGGTTCAATGTCGTCATTCAGGATGTTCCTGAGGGATGCATCTGCTTCAAGAAGATGGATCAGAACAACGACGAGAACTTCCAACTCATTGACGAACCTTTCCGTCCTTCATTCCACCACACTCCAAAGCGCGGCTGGATGAACGACCCTAACGGCATGTTCTACAAGGATGGCGTTTGGCATCTCTATTATCAGTATAATCCTTACGGCTCAATGTGGGGTAACATGCACTGGGCTCACTCTACTTCTACCGACCTTATCAACTGGACAGCACAGCCTACTGCCCTTGTTCCTGACACTTGGGGAGCAATGTTCAGTGGCTCTTGTATCGTTGACCATAACAACACTACTGGTTTCGGCAAGGGTGCTGTCGTTGCAATGTACACTGCTGCCCGCCCAACTCCTCACGGTGGCGACATCCAGGCTCAGTGTCTTGCCTACAGTACTGACGGCGGTATGACTTTCACAAAGTATGAAGGCAATCCTGTGCTCACTGCTCCTATCAAGGACTTCCGCGATCCAAACATGTTCTGGAACGAGGAAATCAACGCTTGGAACCTCATCCTCGCTTGCGGTCAGGAGATGCGCATCTATTCTTCACCTGACATGAAGACATGGAAGGAAGAGTCTCGCTTCGGCGAAGGTCTCGGCGGTCATGGTGGTGTTTGGGAATGCCCAGACCTCATGCGTGTTCGTGTAAAGAACGATCGCCTCAAGATTAACGAGATGAAGTGGGTTCTTATCTGCAACATCAACCCTGGTGGTGCTAACGGTGGTAGCGCAACACAGTATTTCGTAGGCGACTTCGACGGTCATAAGTTTACTGTTGACGATGAGGCTCGCTATACTAATGGTAACTCACTCTGGCAGGATTACGGCAAGGATCACTATGCAACCGTATCATTCTCTAACGCTCCTGGCGGTCGTCAGCCAATGATTGCCTGGATGTCTAATTGGGAGTATGCTAACGATGTTCCTACAAAGCAGTTCCGCTCCGCAAACTCTATCGTGCGCGATCCTTTCCTCTATGAAGGAGCCGACAAGAAGCTTTATCTCGGTAGTGCTCCTGCTCAGGAATACGACGGCAAGGGTCTCGACAAGGTTGTGAAGATCAAGGGCTCATGCAAGGTTGTCCTCTCTAACGACGAAGGCGAGGAATATGTCCTCACTTACGACCAGAAGGCAATGACGCTTACTGCCGAAAGACCCTCTCTAACTCCCCCACAGGGGGGAGAACAGTCCCTCGCAGAAGGACTTAAGAACTGGACGGCTCCTGTAGTGGCTCCTGTTCGCAACAAGCTCACTTCCCTCCGCATCTTCATCGACAAGTCAAGCGTAGAGGTGTTCGGTAACAACGGTGAGGTCTGCATCACAAACCTCGTGTTCCCTAAGTCACAGTTCAATAAGGTAAAAATCGTAAAGTAAATTATGAAATCAAATCGCATAGCTTTCCTAAGCGTGATGCTCGCCTTCTTCACGATGGGCTTCGTTGACCTCGTGGGCACGGCATCAAACTATGTTCAGCGTGACCTCGGTCTTACTGACTCTCAGGCAAACATAATGCCTTCGCTCGTGTTCTTCTGGTTCCTGATCTTCTCTGTGCCTACAGGTATGCTGATGAACAAGATAGGACGCAAGAATACCGTACTGCTATCTATCATCGTTACCGTGGCATCGCTCATCATGCCACTCTTCGCGACATCATATCCTATGATGCTCGTGGCTTTCTCTCTGCTCGGTATCGGTAACGCTATCATGCAGACTTCGCTGAACCCTCTGGTGAGCAACATCGTAAGCGGCGACAAGCTGGCTTCTACCATGACCTTCGGACAGTTCGTCAAGGCTATTGCCTCTTGTCTCGCCCCTTACCTCGCAGCATGGGGTGCAGCAAAGGTGATTCCTGACTTCGGTCTCGACTGGCGCATTCTCTTCCCTATCTACGCTGTTGTGGGCATTCTGGCAGTCCTCGTTCTCGGTGTTACTGACATCAAGGAGGAGAAGGCTGGAAAGGGAACGAGTGTGGTTGAGTGCTTCAAACTTCTTGGCAACCCATTCATCTTCCTATGCCTTCTTGGTATCGTTTGTCACGTAGGTATTGATGTTGGTACAAACACTTACGCTCCACGTGTGCTCATTGAGCGTCTTCAGATGGATGCCAACGCAGCTGGCTTCGGAACATTCCTCTACTTCATCTGCCGTACTGTCGGTTCGTTCACAGGTTCGTTCTTCCTCCAGAAGATGAGCACAAAGGTGTTCTTCGGCATCTGCGCTCTGCTTATTCTTCTTGGTATGGTAGGACTCTGTTTCTTCAACGAGCAGATGCTCATCTATGTCTTCATCGCAATGATTGGCTATGGCAACTCAAACATTTTCCCTGTCGTGCTCAGCCAGGCTCTCTTTGCAGTTCCTGACAAGCAGAACGAAGCTTCAGGTCTTATGATTATGGGTCTCTTCGGCGGTACAATTTTCCCTCTCCTCATGGGTCCTGCTTCAGATGCAATGGGTACTGTCGGTGCACTCATCGTAATGGCTGTTGGCGCAGCTTATCTCACGTTCTATACATTGAAGATTAAGTAAAATTCAACTTTCACAAGCTCAAGTTGAGGCTGAAGGCTAAAAGCTAAAGGCTAAAGGCCCTCATCCACTCGTAGGGCAAAGTTTACTGAGCCGCATGCAATCCGCATGGAAGCCTTTACCCTTTAGCCTTTACCCTTTAGCCTCGCGAAGCGAACAAATTATGAAAAATTATATCGTAGGACTCGGAGAAATCCTCTTTGATTGTCTCCCAGACGGAAAGAAGCTCGGTGGCGCTCCTGCCAACTTCGCTTATCATGCAAGTCAGTTCGGACTCAACGGAATCGCCGTATCTGCTATCGGCGACGACGAGGACGGTCGTGAAATCGTGGAAATCCTCAAGAATCAGGGTGCTCAGAGCCACCTTGAAACTGTTGACTTCCCTACAGGAACCGTACAGGTAACACTCTCTGGCAATGGCATCCCACAGTATGACATCTGCCTTGGCGTGGCTTACGACAACATCCCTTGGACACCTGCCATTGAGGAAATAGCAAAGAACGCTCGCGCCGTTTGCTTCGGTTCTCTCGCTCAGCGCACAGCCGTTACTCGCGCTACAGTGCAGAAGTTCCTCGACACAATGCCACAGCTCGGCACTCTCAAAGTGTTCGACATCAACCTCCGTCAGCAGTGGTATTCAAAGGAGGTGATTGAGGAGTCGCTGAACCGCTGTAATGTTCTCAAGCTGAACGACGAGGAGATCAGCCTCGTATCGTCTATCCTTGACCTTGCATCGGTGCCAACACCAACTGACGAGCAGCCACTCCAGCTCACAGACTTCGAGGATCAGTGTCGCGACATCATGCGTATCTACGACCTTCAGATGATTATCCTCACCTGTGGCACAAACGGCTCTTACGTATTCCACGCTGACGGCGTATCGTTCCAGCCAACTCCAAAGGTTAAGGTTGCCGACACAGTAGGCGCTGGCGACTCATTCACCGGCTCTTTCGTTGCTTGCGTTCTCAACGGCAAGCCTATCGCCGAAGCCCACAAGACAGCCGTGCAGGTATCAGCCTTCGTCTGCTCACAGAACGGCGCAATGCCAAAGATACCAGAGGAGCTTACAAAATAAGACTGTCTTGTACGGAAATAACTTGACAACTTTTTGACCTAAAAAAGTTGACAGAATGAAAAAGAAACGCAATCGTGAGTTTTCAACTCCATTCAAGTTGCAAGTTCTTCAAGATTACTATTCAAGTGGTCAAAGTAAGTATT
>JAZLKJ010000069.1:0-33462 GCA_045597565.1 Prevotella sp.
CGCTGGGCTATAGGTTAGGCTACTCCTTCCAGTAGTTGTTTCGCTCGGCATAGCCGTTCTTTGCTATGACCTCCTCCATTGGTATGAGGTCGTACATGTCGCTCGTAACCTTCCATTTCTCCGTATTCTTAGGATGGTCAGGGAAAGCCTCTGTTCCATTGTATTCGGTAGGCACGATCTGCGAGATATGGACATACCAGAGCTTGCCGTCGGCTTTTTCTACTGCGTCCTTCACAGGAGCGAAGACATGGCCTATGTCGCCCGGACAGAGCGGAGTGCGCACGAAGACGTAGTGGCGACCGCCCTCAGCATCGTCCATGACAATCTGCGGGTTCTGTCCGATGATGTCGTTCGTAGCCAGCACCTTATAGCCCTTCTCCTTCAGCATGTTTACGGTGAAGTCTATGGCAAGGCGGTAGTTCTCCCATGAGGTGATGATAGGATAATCAGCCCATTCGTTGTAGCTCTTGTTGAAGTCGATAGGAGTGTCGTTGCCAATCTCGTGGATGGAGATGTCGCGGTCGGAGAGAGTCTCGATGTTTCCCTTCTTGTCGTAGCGAGCATTGATGTCAACCATGCAAGGCGCGAGATGGAAGTTCTGGCACATGTTCAGGAAGAACTCGCCCTTCTGCTGCGGAGTATAGAACTTGCCGTCAGGGAGACGCAGGCGAATGATGAGGCTGAAAGGTTTGCCGTTGTATGTGAAAGCAGCATCGTGGAAAGTGTGCCACTTCTGCGAGATGCCCGTGTTGAGCCACTTCAGCTTGCTCACATCGTAACCATTGCGCTGCATATAGTCAGCCATCACGCCGCGCATCTCAACGTATGCCTGTCCCATGTGGCTGTTGTACCAGTTCTTGTCCTCGTCGAAATATTCCGAAAGGAAGTGCTTGGCACGCTCGCTACCTGAAGAGGCAGCCTTCTCTATCCATTCCTTTCCCTTCTTGTAGTCCTGCTTCATGCCATTTCCATTCAGCAAGCGCTCGCCAAGGTCGCACATTGCATCAAGCACACCCAGGTTGACGCCCTTCATCAGGTACTGCAAGCCCTTCTTCTCGTCCTTCTGCACACCGAAATCGCCCTCGAAGTAGATGACGTTGAGATCGTGAAGAGCAGTAAGATGGTTCTGGTCGGCAGCCTTGTTCAGCCACACCAGCGCCTCCTGCGTATTGCCCTCGTTAAGAAGGTCGCAGCCGTAGGCAAACTGACCGTCCGGGTAGTTCTGGTCGGCAGAGAGCTTGTGCCAGTGCTTAGCCTTCTCCTTATCCTCAGGCACCTCGTCGTTGCGCATGTAGAGCTGTCCGAGATTGAACTGACCAACAGGATCGCCCGCCTCAGCCCAGCGGTGCATCCACTTTATATAGTCGTCCTTGCGACCGTCCTGTATGTAATAGTTCGTAATGTTCACCAGAGCGTTGATGTAGCCTTCCTCAGCCGCTTCCTCAAGCCACTTGTAGCCCTTCTCCTTATCCATCTTCATGCCGATGCCGTTGCAGTAGCACACGCCGACATTGCTCTTAGCTCGCACAAAACCCTCCTTGGCAGCACGCAACGAAAGGTCGGCTCCTACGAGCTGATCCTGCGCCAAGCCCTTACCGTCTATCAGGTAGAAGGCATACTCTGCAATAGCCTCAGCATCGTTTTCATAGACGCGCATAAAGAATTCCTCTATGCGGTCAGCCAGTTCTGCATCGTATTCCAGAGCCTCAGCCTTCTCTATTAGGGAAGCTACGTCTAATTCAGAATTCTGAATTCTGTTCAGATACTCCAGCGCCTTCTCCTTGTTGTAAGGAAGAAGAATACCCTCTGCGTAGTATTTTCCGAGCAGATAGAGAGCATTGACGTTGTTCCTATCGGCAAGAGCCTTTGCAGTTACGATGAGTTCCGAGTGGTGTTCAAACCAGGAGAATGGCGTACAATACTTAACCGATTCGTAGGCGTTAAGGTCAGACCAGGCGCTTTCGTTGAAGTATTCCTCAGCCTTGTCAAGATTTTTCTCCACGCCAAAGCCTGTGGCATAGAAGAGAGCCATGTTGTGCAGAAGATACGGAAGATGCATAGGCTCTTTTTTGTTCATCTCCTTCAGGAAAACTTCAAAGCCCGCCTTCTCATTCTTCTCCATGCCATAGCCCTTCATCTGGCACCATGCGAGGAGGGTAGTGCCAGCCGGACTGCCCTGCTTTTCTGCCAATCTGCCATACTCCAATGCCTTGTCAATATTGCGCTCTACGCCGAAGAAGTCGCTGCCATGGTAGTATAGTGTTGACAGTTCGATGGAGGCATCAGGATTACCCTGCTTGCTGGCATCGATGAAGGTCTGCAATGCAGCCTGCGGATCGTCAAGTTCTTGGCTCATGAGCTTAATCTGGAGGTCGTACAACTTTGCGTCAACACAGCCTGTCTCAAGAGCTTTGTCGAAGTAAGCAGTCTTGAAGTATTCGCTCTTCGCGTTCAAAAGGAAAGCCTTCTCGTACCACTTCGCAGCCTCCTTCGGATTCTTCTGCATGCCCCATCTGCCCTCTTCGTAGGCACGGGCAAGGAAGAACACGGCAACGTCGTTGTCCTGCTCCGCCTGAGGAACGATGGTCTTTGCGTCGGGCTTCAGGTCATTGTCCTTGCTGCCGCCGAAGAAGGAGAAGATTTTCTTGGTAAGCGTCTTTTTCTCCTCAGCCACAGCCTTCATCTTCTCCATGGCTTCCTCCAGTCCCTGTTCTGCCGCAAGAGCCAGCATGAAGACAGACATAGGCTCATTGTCTTTAGCTGCATATTCCACGCTCAGTTCGTTGAGAGCAGTAGCATAGAGCTGCATGGCAGAGCATTCAAAGAGGTGGGTAGCGCCGCCAGGGTTCTTCTGTATTCCGCCAAAACCGTCGCGACAGTAGCAGGCAAGTGTATATTGCGCCTTGGCATTTCCTGCGTCGGTAGCCTTCTCAAGAAGGTCTATCTCTTCATCGTATTTGTAGTCGCGATGAAGCTGCTCGCTCAGTTCGTACATAGCGTCAGCCTGACCGGCCTCGGCAGCCTTTACATGCCAGTATTCGGCTTCGTCGGTATTCTTCTCTATCACTTCGCCCTCAGTGTACATGGTGTATGCCTGGTACATAGCCTCAGCATCGCCGAGCCATGCCCTCTTGACCATCAGGTTTAGCAACGGTGTGCTTGACTGTATGTCAAGCTTAGTGTCTGCCTTCCAGTTTATGGCGAGGAACCGCAGTGTGCCGATGACTACGGAGATCTGGTCTTTCAAGAGAATTCCTTTCAGCTCTATGCGGCAGATACCGCCTTTCTCAAGAAAAGATGTTATGTAGATGTCGTCCGGCTCATCGAACTTCTTGTAGCCTACGGTGAGGAAAGTGAGCGGACCGGCTCCGAATCGCATGTAGCCGTCGTCCTGAAGATCGAGCACCTCAATGCCAATCATCTTCATTTCGTCGCGTTCGTCAAGCTCTCTCCAGCGTACTTCGTACCTGCTGTCTTGTACTCTCTCTTGTGTGATAGGCATGGGAGCCTGTGGGTTCTGCATCTCCAGTGAGGAGATGTAAAAGATATTGTAATTCTCGTTCATAGTTTGTGCATGTTGTTTTTTTATTTTTTGCAAAGATATGCTTTTTATTTGAAAATCCGCCTAAAAATAAGCCAAAAACTTAGCAGAAGACGAAAAAAAGCATGGATTACGTAAGGTTTTAACAGATTATTTGTACCTTTGCGGCCAAGGGTGACGGGGATGAACCTCTGTCGCATCGTTCTGCGTGGCTTTATTTCTGCTGGATGGAAGAGGGCAACGCACCGCTGGATTCGCGATTCTGCCTATTTTTCAAGAAAACAACTCAAAAATGTTTGGTAATTAGAAATAAATGTTTACCTTTGCGCCCGAAAAAGTTAGAAAACTATCATATTCAATCAACTATTTAATCTTTTATCCTAAATCCAAAAATGAAGAAATTTCTACTTTCGTTACTTTGTGCATTTGTTGCTTTAGGCGCAAATGCCTTAACAGTAGTCGATATCTACAAGGATTTTACGACTACACAGAACATCAGTTGGGGTTCGGATGCAGCAAATGCGAGAATCTCATTCTCCAGCACTGACGGCCTTGTTTATTCCAGTACAGAAGCAACAGCAAACAACTGGGACGCGCAGTACTGGGTTGCTAATGGCAACACATTCTCTCCAGACAACACTTACACTTTGACAATGATGATCAAGGGTTCTGTTGCAGGAACCATTGGCAACATAAAGTTTGGTGACTGGAACCAAGGCGTTGACAATTATGGCAAGTTCAACATTCCTGTTGATGAATTCAAGGAAGTCTCTATCAAGGTTTCTGGCGTTCCTGGTGGTGATGGCATTTTGCTTCAGACAGGAAGCTATGTAGGTACACTCTGCATCAAATGGATAAAAGTTACTCACGAGGATGCTAGTGATGCAAGCAAGCTCTGCCTTGCCCTTACAGATATTCCTGCAGGTACAAACGTTTGGGACCATGCCCTTCAATATGCATTCGACCCAGCTCTTCCATCAGGAGACTATACATTGTCGCTCGATGTTAAGGGAGATGCCGCTGGTTCGATGTCTGTTTGGGGCGACTATGTAGAAGGAGCCTACTATGGCCCTGGAATAAATTTTGGCACAGAATGGGCTACAAAGACCGTTGACATCAGCTTGGCAAATGACTTCAAGCTTCTGAGACTTGTTTTCGGCCAGTACACAGGTAGCAGCCTCTATTTTGACAATATCAAGATCACGAACAAGACTACCGGCGAAGAAGTGGTTTCAGCAGACTTCTCGACAGGCACACTTGAAGGTTTTGATGTTGCTGGATTCTGGACAAACGATGGCGGTTGGGTGGAACACAAGGCCAACTATGAAATCGTTGAGGCTCCAGAATCAGAAGAACCAGATGAGCCTGCATGGACTGTGCCAGAAGGCGAGATTGACTACACAACTCTTGATGGCTTCAAGGACGTTAACAACATTGGCACTCCTCTAAATGGTGGTGATGTGGTGTATGGTGACCAAAGCAATGGAGACAACTTCACCGACGTTACTGATTACGATTTGGTTAAGTTCTATGGTACTCCAGGCGCCCTCCTTCGCGTCTTTGTTAATCGCGTTGGCAGTGATGGCGTAACTGAAGGCAAGACTGAGCAGCGTGTAACCATCGGAGAAGATGGCGTTGGCATCCTTAATATCAAGGACGTTATGACAGCAACAGAGAAGAACTATTGCCGCATAAGTGGTATAAAGATTGCTGCAAGTTGGCAAGGTGCAACTATAGAAGCTGGTGTAGTTATCAAGGGTATTACGGTAGTAAAACTGCCAGAGACATACACTATCAGCACAACAGCAGGCAAGATAGGTACTATTGCTCTTGACTATCCTGCAACCATTGAGGGTGCAGAGCTCTATGAGGTTGTTTCATTCGACGCTAAAGAAGGCCTTGCTATTGCTGAGGTTGAAGGCGACATGGTAGGTGGTACACCATATATCTACCTTGCTACAGCCGACGAAGTTGTTTGTACAAAAACTGGTGATGCAGTTGAGCATGGCGACTTCAACTGCACAAAGGACAATGTCGGTAACGGCCTCAAGGGTTGCTATGAAGAGGTTACCTCTAGCACATGGGGGGCAGGATTCATCAAGGATGCATACGTCATCTCCAATGGTAAGCTTCGCCAGATAGCCAATAGTGATGTGACAATTCCTGCAAACCGTTGCTTCTTCGATCCTACTAATTGCACTAATCTGAGCTCAAGTGCAAAGATGGTACTTGCAATGGATGGTGCAACAAAGATCAACAATGTGAATGCAGCTCTTGAAGGCGGCAAGATCTACGACATGAATGGTCGTGAGGTTCAGTCGATGAAGAAGGGTGGCATCTATATTGTAGGTGGCATGAAGGTAAGTGTTAAGTAACAGACAAAACAACAAGAAATAAATCATGAAGAAGGTTTATATAACTCCAGCCACTGAGATTATAAATAGTGGTGCAGAAGAAAACCTGCTTCTCACTATAAGTAAAATTGGGATGGGCGAGCCTGCAGGCGAAGGTGAAGAGATCACTGCGGATTCAAAGGCTGCCTTTAAACTCATCGATGACGACGAAGAATAAACTGAATAGTTTTCAATGGGGGCGTGTCAAAAGTACCTGACACGCCCCCTTTTTGGGCTTTGTCCATTAAGTTTCCCGTAAAGAACAGCTTCTTAGGCTGCAATTGTGTAATTGCTATTTTTCAACTCAAGAAGGGTCTTATTGGCGCTATATGGCTTGTATTGACGTAATAAATGTGAAGAACGCCCCTCTGTAAGCTCATTTTTGGCTTTTCGCATGAGTTTTCTCAGATTATGGGTCATGGCGAGTATGGCAAAGTCCATATAGACCTTGTCTTTCCATCTGTGACGAAAACGTCTGTAGTGCCAGTTGAATTTGATTTGTCCAAAAACAGCCTCCGGCTCAATCGGTCTGCTGCTCCTACAGATGCAGAGGACGCTGCTGAAGAGAAGTAAGATCATGCACTCATAATAAATCCAGACTTTGCTACGCTTTGCAGGGTCTGGATTTTTTATACATATAGTTATTTCTTCCAACTGCGCATAGCTTTTTCCATAAATTCCGTGAAAGATGGTCTTGAATCAATTATTTCTTGGTATTCCTCAATGGTATATACCATGTTTACTCGCCATCCATTGGCATTTGTTGGGTGGCATACTTTTACCACGAACATTTTCCCTGCAATGGGTTCTTTTATCTTATCCATATCCTTGATATCCTCTGGATACAGTATCACCAGATAGTCGAAGTCATCGATTTGGAAAACACATGTGTGATCGTAATCGTAGGCATCCCATCCTTCCCAATATGTCGGCGTAAGGAAAATATTTGTAGTCTTGTCGAAATCATAGGTGTATGCCTGAGATATATGTGGCTTTGCAGCCTTTGCCAACGATAGCCTGTCCTTTTTGCTCTTATGACATGCACTGAGAAACCTGCGTATTGCCCGGCATTGGTCTGGTATATTGAAAGAACGATATTTCATGACAGAAATATTCTTTTTCTCTTTCTCAATATTCCGTTTCAACTCGTCTCGGTCAACAAAGTCAAAATCGGAATCAGAGTAGATGTCGCCAAGATAATCCATACGGTCGAGGGTGGCACATACGCTGTCCAATTGAGAGAAGAACAACGCACTATCCCGTTCGATATACCTTTGTGTGTAGGACCTGATTTTAGCAGATAAAGCGTGATACAGCGTCGTTAGGGTGGTATCAACGGCGTTTTTTGAAGATTCCTGAATCAGATTGATGCAGCATTGTGCCGTAACATAGCAACGAAAAGCCAATGGCCATTTATCCTCGTAATTATCGAATACATCTGCGAAGACAATATAATCTCCTAACGTAGTTTTAGTTGAAGTGAAAAGCTCATCTTCGTACATGGCTAACTTTTCGGCAGTTATCCTTTCGTATGTGACAACACCATTGTTTTGGATATACCATGGTTTGTCTTCGATATTTGTGAAGTTCTCATCTATAGCAATAGTATCTCCTTCTTCTGACAACATAATCTGTGCCATTGCCGCAGTAGAGGAAATCGCCATCAGAACGAATAGAAAGAGTTTCTTCATAATCATGTTTTTGGAGGTTCACAGTGTATGTTTATGTCTTTAAGCGGCTCTCTCATAGACTAAGATTTTATCGCGGTTAGCACTCTCTGTAGCAAATGGCAAAAGGTCGCCGTCCATGACAAGGTCAACGCTGCGCCCTGTGAGTTCTTCAAGGTCGCAAATCATACCAAACCATGCCAAACCCATTCTTGTGCCTGGAACAAGAGTCACAAGAATGTCAACATCACTTTCTGCCGTTTCCTCGCCACGAGAGAAACTGCCGAATATCCATGCCTTCTCTATCGGCTTGGTCTTGAAATATTCACGGATGGTTGTTACAATGTCATTGTTCATACCTGTGTCGTAGGTTAAAGGATTTGTGTGAAAGAGAAGCGTCCCTTGCCACATTTTTGCAAGTTAATTACTTTTTCGGGGCAAAGATAGTAATTTAATAATTATCCGCCAAACTTTTGTCCCAAAAACTGCATTGGTAAGTGGATTAATTAATCCCATAGGATAGTTGGGACGGTTCTCCTATCCGTAAAACGTATTAATCATCTGCGCCATCTGCGTCATCTGCGTGAAAATTGAACATTAAAAGCACGGATTAAACGATTCTGGTTAGAAAATTAGTCTATCGATGTAGCAATCTGTAATTGCCATATTGTCAAAATCTTTCTTTCTTCGTGAAATTATTTTTGAAAAAAGAGATTATTTCCAGAATTTTCCAAAAAAGATTGTTAACGTTTCTGATTTCATCGTATCAATAACTGAAAACCAAAAACAATTCACGATTTATTAACCATTTAAAACAGTAAAGAAAATGAAGAAATTAGTATTCGCTCTCGTAGCATTCGCAGCTCTCTCAATGTCAATGACATCTTGTTTCGACGGCAACAAGCCAGGTACAAACCCAGACGACTCAACAACTGTCGTAGATGACTCTCTCGGCAACGACTCTCTCAACGCGGATTCAGTTGCATCTGCTGAGGCTGAAGGCGCAGACAAAGAATCTGCAACAGAAGCTGCTGACGACGAGAAAGCTCCAGAGGCAGAAGCAGCTGAAGAGACTCCTGCAGAGAAGAAGTAAAATATAATCACCATCAGAATCCAGGCTTTGCGCATTCATGCAAGGCCTGGATAAGTTTATTTCCGTATTGAAGTTTCTTAAAGATGGTAAAATGTGCAGGAAAAGTACAATTTCTTGTACTTTTCTTGCGTATTTCGTGAATATTCCTTACTTTTGCAGCCAAAAGTACAGAATATTAGACTATGGATTTTGCTAAAATCATTAAAGAAAGGCGTGTTGTGCTTGGTATATCGCAGGTGGATTTGGCCGAGATTGCAGAAGTGGGCATAGCTACGGTAAAGGACATCGAGCGTGGCAAAGGTAATCCTTCGCTAAGTACATTAGTGAAGATTGCTGATGTATTGGGCATGGAAATTGTGCTGAAGATGAAGCAGATGGTGTGATTTTTATTAATATACGTTGTAATCTATGAGACAATTGTGCATATATAATAATAATGTGTTTGCCGGTATTCTTACAGAAACCGAAGAACGCCACTATGAGTTTACATACGATACAGAATATGTAAACTCTAATGAATCATGCATTTCCCTGACTATGCCAAAGCAGAACGAAACGTTCCACTCCGAATTCCTTTTTCCTTTCTTCGCCAATTTGTTGCCAGAGGGAGCGAACAAACGCTTTATCTGTCGTAGGAATCATATTGACGAAACTGACGATATGGGTTTGCTCATGTTCTTTTCGGGTAAAGATTTTATTGGAAGTATAACCGTTGAAGACAATTTGCTATGAGACATATTTCAGTTTGCCCTTCCCTTCTAACCGATGGCTTTCAAGACTATTCTCCGAAAGCCGTAAAGGTGCTTTTTGCAGGAACGAAGACCACGTGCCGTACGAAACTGGTTTTCGATGAAAACGAAGTGCCTGTGGAAGCCTCTAAAGATTCCACTCTCAACGGTCAGCTGTCAGCGGAAAATCTTTCAATTTCTGGTGCACAAGAAAAATACCCGGCAATACTTGAAGACGGAAAGATACGTATTGCGAGGAAAGGTGAACGAAGTACATATATTCTAAAACCTGCTCCTCTTGACCGTCTCCATCTTCGCAAACAGATACCTGCCAATGAGCACCTTACGATGCAGATAGCCTCTCAGGTATATGGTATTGAGACAGCTTTGAACGGGCTTTGCTTTACGGCGGATGACCAGGTAGTTTATGTAACCAAGCGATTCGACATTCTTCCTAATGGAACTAAACTGCAGATGGAAGACTTTGCTTCATTGGTAGGTCGTACGGATAAGACCAACGGCGATGAATATAAATACGAAGGTTCGTACGACGAGATTGCAAAAGCCATTATCAGGTACATTCCTGCATCAAAGATTGCTTTGGAGAAGTTTCTGCGTCTCGTTGTTTTCAATTATATCTTTGCCAATGGCGATGCACATCTGAAGAATTTCTCGGTGATTCGTCGTGGAGACGATTGGGTACTTGCACCCGCCTACGACCTTATAAACACGTTTGTCCATATTGAAGGTTCAGACCTTGCGCTGAAACAAGGTCTGTCAGCAGACATTGAAAAGAGTGATGTTTATGAGCGAACAGGTCATCTTTGCCGTCTTGACTTTGAGCGTTTCGGCATTCATATTGGTATCAGCGAAGTCAGAGTCCGCAAGATTCTTGACTGTTTTATGGAGTTTCCTCCCCTCGTTGATGAGCTAATCGCCCGTTCTTTCTTCCACGAAGACCGCGTGCGCCGAACTTACAAACGAATAATAGAGGAACGCCGCAAACGATTTATTCGTGATTCTGAATGAGGTATCTAATTCTTCTTTTTTACAGAAGAAATTCCTAACTTGGCAAAACGAAATGTTCAGTAAGATGTAAAAATGTGTATTGTAGGGCGAGGATCCCCAAAATCATACATCATACATCATAAATGCTATGCCTAACTACAACCTCCAGCGATTCATCAACGCACAAGACGAGTACAAACCCAGACGACTCAACAGCTGTCGTAGATGACACTCTCGGCAACGACTCTCTCAACGAGGACTCAGTTGCATCTGCTGAGGCTGAAGGCGCAGACAAAGAATCTGCAACAGAAGCTGCTGACGACGAGAAAGCTCCAGAGGCAGAGGCAGCAGAAGAAACTCTTGCAGAGAAGAAGTAAAAATATAATCTCAAGGAATGGACAAGCTCATCCTTGAGAATACTAAGTATTTTCTTATAAGAAAATGAAATTTTTCTTATAAGAAAATATTTTTTTTCTAGTAAGAAAACGCATCCTCCCGCGGGAAGAAACATTTCGTTCCATAGGGACTGACGATTCAGAACTCCAGGCGGAAGCCGTTCTCTCGCATCGTGGCGGCGACATCATGCGTATCATGGGCAGCGCACCTCCGATGTAGGGCGAGGATTATTCCTTAACCATCACCTTCTTGGCATTCTTAATGACAATTCCACGGAAGTTTTCGCTTACTCGTACTCCTGATGGGCTGTACATCTTCTCGTCACCGCTTTCTGCTGTTACTTCGTTGATTGCTGAAGGAGGAGCAGTTGTCACGCTGAGCACTCTGTACTCTGACTGGTTAGAAGCCTCGTCACGTACACTTACCTTTATATAATATGTAGTGGAAGGAGAGAGTTTTCTGAGTGTAGCTGTGTTTTTGTCCACCTGAACCATAAGGTAGTTATCTGCAAACGAACTGTTGTCGGCATAAACTACTTCATAGACAAGCTGGTCGTCTGCTGTTCGGTCGTCTGAAGCCTTTGTCCACTCTATGGCGATGCTGTTTTCTGTCACATCCGTAACTCGAATCTCGTTATCGCTCAATGCAGGTGCAGAAGTGTCTGGAGTCGTTGTTGTGAACGATGCATCCTGATAGAATACCTGATTATCGTCCTTATCAACCACCTTCACTCTAACATAATATGTTGTGCCCGGCTTCAGGTTGGTGTAGGTATAAGATGTCATGCCCTTGCTGTCGGCATCGTACATGAAGTCGTAGTCACCATATTTCATCGAGTAGATATAGTATGTCAGTTCTGACTGCGGAGTAGTATCGTCCGTAGCTGCCATCCATGCTACAGTGGCGCTATTGTCATCCACATTGACCATCGTGATTGTGTTGTCGGCAATCATAGGTATTTTCTTGATGATAGGAGCGATGATGATTTCGTCCGTTGCTTCCTTGCCTTTGGCATCAAGGAACATATATTTCACCTTATCGTAGCTGTGGTTTGTCTCGAATTCGCTACCATCCATCCAGAATGTAGTCACAGCGCGGATAGAACGGTTGCCCATACCGCCCTTCACTTTCAGCGTAGAATGATCCACACCAAGCAGACAGTCATCCAATCCTAAGCCAGGGCTGTCGTAGCCTGTAGCATCGAGTTCTACGGTGCATCCATCTTTTAACACGAGGGAAGAAATCCATCCATAGAGAGGATTCTCTCCCTTGACGCTTATTGAACCATCACCAGTGAAGGCTAAATCCCCTGTGTAATCAGCATAGATAGACCCATAGACGGTGTTCTGACCAATAAGTTTGATGGTGATATCATCGTAGATACAGATTGCATCGTCGGTGCTGGACAAATCTGCCCATGCGAGTGTCAGCGTCTTTGTTGCTGGGTCATATTTGATGCTACCGCCATCGCCCCAGAAGTCTGTTGCATTCTCTGATGTTACCTGTGTATATTCAATGAGAATAGGGTACTTCTCAATGACCACTGGCTTTGCCTCAGTAGTTGCACGAACCCCATCGTATTTGGTCACATTACCGCGAAGATCTTCTACACTGACCTGGAATGTGTAAGATGTTGAAGGCTTGAGGTCTGTTACGACGCAGCTCGCAATGTCTCGTTCTTGCTTGAAGAGCTCGCCATTCACATAAACAGAGTAAAGCAAATCCTCCTTAGGCGTGAAATTGTCTGTTGCCTTTATCCATGTAAGTGTCACACTACTATATGTCGTACTGCTGACATGCAATTGACTCCTTGATAATGTAGGAGCGACTGCGTCTTCCATTTCCTCTAATGACTTGATTGTACCGAAATCCTCCCAAGGCGATTTGACTTTATAATTTTCCAAAGCTGATTCGGGAACATATAGAGTTACATAGGCCAAAGGAACATTATTAAAAGGGGCGGTTTCTGTACTAGGTACTCTTGTGCTTAGACATGTTACAGTTTTCAGGTTACAACAATTACCAAATGCATTATAACCTATAGATTTTATAGATACTGGAAGTGTTACGGTTGTTAAATTAGAACAACCAAAGAAAACTAAATCATCTATTTGTGTTATAGAATTAGGTAGAATTATTGATGTAATACCACTTTCCGCAAAGGCTTCTTGTCCAATTTCGGTAACAGAATTAGGAATGGTTACCGAAGTCATGTTTGTTTGACCTTCAAATGCTTTTGCTGAAATAGCTTTAGTTCCGTTTTTTATATTAACAGATGTACCAGCATGCATCTCTCCATTGTAGGTGTACAACGAGTTGTTAATGTACACAGTACCTGTAGGTTGGCTATTTAGCCACATTGTATTTCCAAAGGCTTCAGCTCCCACGGACTCAACCGATTGTGGAATAGATATTGATGCTAAGTTTATACACTTATAAAATGCATGCCTCTCAATACGTGTAACAGTATTAGGGATTTTGACAGCAACCAATTTGCTATAATCTGTGAATGCGTTTTCACAAATTTGTGTGGTACCATCTTTAATAGTAATTGACGTATTCGAAGGCATGGAACCATTATATCTATAGAGCGCTTTACCAATATATACAACGCCATCTGGCTGGTTGTCTATCCATGGCGTCTTATAAAACGCATCGCTTTCGATATTCTCTACCGAATTACAGTTATTTACAGATTTAAGACTTGTGCATAAATTGAATGCACCAGTCTTAATAGACTTAACAGAACCGCCTAAATCAACGGATGTTAAATCCTTGCAATTTTTAAAAGCACCCAAGCCAATTTCTGTAATCGTATTCGGAAGAATGACAGTTTTAATAGGCTTCTCTTTGAAAGCATACATACTAACAGCGGTCACTGTATAAATGGTTCCTTCATACGAAACTACGGAAGGAATTTTAATGTTTACTTCTGTAGTAGTACAACCTGTTACATGGGCTGTATAGCCGCCATTCTCAAGGTAATACTTGATGCCATCCACATTAACGTCTGCCCACGCAGTCACAGTTGCCAACGTAGTCAGCAACAGAGCAACGAATGTTCTTAGCATTTTTGTCTTCATAATGTTTTTGTTTTTATTTGATTAATAGATTATATTTACACACGAAAAGCGCCTGCCATAAGCACTCAAAAGAGTACCTATAGCAGGCGTATAGTTCTGTAAGTGTTTGATAATAAGTTGTTTACCCCCCCCTAAATCGCATATGAGCACACAGCATCACTACGCTCCACGAAGCGCATAACGGCATAGTGTATGTAGTGATAGTTTGAGTCATTGGGGGGAATAGGTATCTGACTTTACTACAATCTTTCAATTTCCTCAATGGTCAGCCCTGTATTTTTGCTGATGAACAGCAAGTCCATACCAGCTGACTTCAGGTTGCGTGCCACGTACATAGCTCCTTCTGCACGACCTTCTGCACGACCTTCTGCACGACCTTCTGCACGACCTTCTGCAAGTCCCTCTTCACGTGAAGCCTTTTTCTCACGTGCCAACATATTCTTTGTGGTCTCCTTGTCAGCCAGCATGTCACGATAGTTGCGCAGTGAACGCTCGTAGATATTACGTTCACGCTTAGAGAGCGCAGCAAGTTCTGCCTCGCTATATAGATGATGGAAAACACCTGTGTTTGCCATCCTTGGTGCTGTTGTCATATTTCCCATATTCTTAATGCTATAAATCCATTTTTCCAAATCTGTATTCAAATCATCTTCGTCTGTCTTCTTGAACGTGAGGAGGTCGATGAAGAACATCTTGAACTTATCTGTGAAGACCTGGTTGGTCTTGGCATTCTTGATGACGTATTGCGAAACTGGTTCTTCTGGCAGTTGCACGTCTTTCAGGTGGAAGTTGGTAATGAAGATGCCATAGACCGGATGAAGCTTGTACTTCCACTTCCTCTTGCCTGTTCCTTGTTCGTCAATAGCCCTCGACATGTAGTAAAGAGACCTTTCGCGGAAGGTGTCCTGAGGTTTGTGCTGCATCTCGATGATTATATCCTCCTGTCCATCGACCTTGCACAGGACATCGTAGAAGATTGTCCTGTCATCCTTGTTTACAGGTGTCATCTCCTTGTTGATATAGATGACAGACTTTATCACCTTGCCTTCCTCCTCAAACACCGCATTGAGAAATGCAATGAGCAATTCCTTGTTGCCGAAGACGCGTTTGAAGCCGTAGTCGGTCAGCAAATCTATATATTTTGGTGTCAATGCAGTCATCTTATTTTTATAATGATTTATCAATCATGTTCGCTATTCGGCTGCAAATATACAACTATATTTTGAATCTGCAAAAATATAGGTGAAAATTTGTGGTACATTCGTGTTTTTATATCTTCTCTACTCTTTTTGTGGCATAAAATTCACTACGCTCCACAAAGCGCATAACGGCATAGTGTATGTAGTGATAGTTTGAGTCATTGGGGGGGACGTTTATATATAATTTTCTAATTCCTTTATTTATTTTAATGTGAGTTTTGACCAGTTGATAACTCTGTATCCTCCCTTGTCAGGACCGATATGGGAGATAAAACCGTTTTCAGTGAGGAAACTGAGGTAGCGTTTAACTGTTTTGTCTGTACATTCACATAAAGAGGCCATTACCTTTATAGATATATATGCGTCATTGTTGATTGCATAAAATATGCTCTCTATAGTGTTGTATGACATTTTCTGGGACAGTTGCTGCGCTTTCTGGGACAGTTGCTCAATTTTCTGGGACACTTCATCTTTTTTCTGGGACAGTTGCTGCGTTTTCTGAGACAGTTGCTCGGTTTTCTGGTCCACTTCGTTTGTTATCAGTATCACTTGCTTTCTCCATATAGTGACTTTGAAATCGGAGTCCTGACGGAAAACTGGCCTTTCAAGTCCATAGTTCTCACACTTACTGATGATGTCTTCTGTACCAGTACCAGCTTTCTCAATATAGCCCTTCAAGAACATAGGTTCAGCAATGAGAGGATTGCGTGGCTGGGACTTATGAGGCTCTTCCAGTTGTGGTATTGTCAAGCCGTATGGCAATATGCCTGGGTTCCAAACTTCAAGTCTGTCTTGGAATAACATGACTTGAACACTTCCATTATCTGTATAATCACGATGCGCAACGGCATTACATATTGCCTCGTGTACCGCATCGATGGGAAGCTCGGGACGAGATGGGGCAGCCGCAGTATTGGTTTGATTGTGTGAGCCAACCCATGTGTCAACACGACTCATTACGAAGTTCGTTGCCTGATCAACAAGTTGGAAGACGTCTCCTTTGAATACCTGATACGAAGGTACAGGCTTCTCTACCTTCGTTCCATAGAACTGCATGCATTTCACTTCACTTGTCATGCTGAAACACTGTGGCTTTTTACCGAAAAGCATCAATGCCGCATTCGTTATTCTATTGCTATCGTCAATGAGATTAAGATGTTTCAATATCGTTTCAGTAGGCAATCCTACTGACAGTACAAAGTTTCTGTGCTTTCTTGCAACAGCAACAAATTCATCCACTTTGTCTTCGTCAATATCGTCCAACTTTGCGTAAGGGCAGATTGATGCATCCCACGGAAGCAGACGCAGATACTCTTTTTCTTCAAGGAAACGGATGAGTGCTGCATAAACGGCAGTACGCAGTTCGTCATAGTCGGCAAAAGACTTGCGGACAACATCCTGCTCTACCTTATGGATGAAACTCTGCTCCTTTGGATGGCGTTCGTCGCATCGCTTTATGAAGACTATACGATGGCGGCTGTTTTCGGTCGCAGTGTCAAATTCTCTTTCTGTAGGAGATATGCCTTCCGCATCTTCATAGCCGTAATCACGACCGTAGAGCCCAAGATAGATATCGGAGGTAGAGGCTTCGGTAAGATATGCTTCGGGAGCTGAGAGGTTGATGGCTGGCAGTTCTTCGAAGATGAAAGGAACGAAGAACTTGCCGAGCAATGCGTCCTCACGGAGATATTTGCAGAGTAGCTGACGCTCCTCGGCAAACTCACGTTGTACACTACTTATGAAGACTCTTATCATGATAAGTTTTCTATCTTTGTATTATTTATTCGGCTTCTATATAACAAGAGTTATTACCTGCCTTTGTTTTCGGTTTCATCGAAAAGTTGGTTGCAAATATACAACTATATTTTGAAACGGCAAAATTATAGGTGAAAATTTGTGGTACATTCGTGTTTTTATATCTTCTCTACTCTTTTTGTGGCATAAAATTCACTACGCTCCACGAAGCGCATAACGGCATAGTGTATGTAGTGATAGTTTGAGTCATGGTGGGGAATATTCTATTAAGTTGAAGGATTAGAACAAGTCGGAATGTGTGCCAGTGTTGAGCATGAGGAGTTCAAGACGGTCATCATACTGCCGCCATGTCATGAGCCAGTCACCCTTGATGTGACATTCCCATATTCCAGCATACTTGCCACTGAGGATGTGCGAACGATATTCTGGTGGAAGTTTTCCATCTCTTGCGAGGATGGTGATGGCATCTTGAAGGAGTTGGATGTCCAAGCCTCGCTTTGCGCAAAGCTTAAGATCCTTTCGAAACGCTCCTGTATATTCAACGCTGTACATAATCTTCACCCAAAATTTGTTTGAACATGTCTTCTACGCTTTCTGCACGATATACGCGCCCCTCTTCCACATCCTTCAATGCTCGGTCAAGGCCGCACACACGCTTTTTACGAGGCATGGAGATAGACTTGATGCCCCTGACCAAAGCAAGAGTTTTCTTTACTTGCTGCATAACGCTAACATCGTCGAATGTTACGATCATCTGGTTTGCTTCAGGTTGTATTGTTAATGTTGACATATTAGTATGATATTTATCGTTGCTTTAATCTTTGTTCGTTTGTTTCGTTGTTCTTTTGTTTTTCGTGAATACACCGTATTCGGCTGCAAATATACAACTATATTTTGAATCTGCAAAATAATTCTCGAAAATTCTCAAAACCCTTCTATCAGAACTCCAGTCGGAAGCCTTTGCTCTTCAGCTCGTCGTACTTCTCCTTGTTGAACTTATAATAGATTACCTGACGATTGCTGCCTTCCTTCTTGTCTTTCTCTACGGGATAGATTAGCTCGAGCTTAAGGAACTTCTTGGCGAAATTGCGACGGTCGAACTGCACTTAAAGGATTGCCTCGTAGAGCGTCTGAAGCTGCGTCATCGTAAACTCTTCCGGGAGCAGTTCAAAACCTATTGGCTCAAAGTGAATCTTCTCCTTCAAATGCTTTAGGGCAATGCGGAGAATATGGTCGTGGTCGAAAGCGAGCACTGGCGTTTGGTCGAGTGGGAACCACTTCGCTTGCGCTGCATCGTCACCGCCTCTAACCTCCTGAATGTTCACAAGGGCAAGGAAGGCGCAGGTAACGACACGCTCTCGTGGATCGCGAGTGACATCGGAGAACACATGGAACTGCTCGATGAAAGCATCCTCAAGACCAGTTTCTTCCTTCAGTTCTCTGGCTGCACATTGCTCCATTGTCTCGTTCATGTTCATGAAACCACCAGGAAAAGCCCAACAACCTTTGTAGGGATAGATACCACGTTCGATGAGAAGGATGTTGAGTTTCTTACCGTCAAAACCGAAGATCACGCAATCGGCTGTCAGAGCCGCGTGCGGATATTTGTAGCAATATTTAAGTTCTTCTTTGTTTTCCATATTAAAAAAGTAACCAGAAAATCGTTTTTATTAGGAACAAGAATTATCAAGAATAATCAAAAATTATTTAAAATTTCTGTCCATTGTTGGTAATTGTTGTCCCAAAAAGTAACCAGAAAACATAATAATTACAGAACACCTTCGTTTTATAACAGAAGCGATGGGCAAGAAAATTGTAAATCCGTAAATCCGTAAATTTTATGATGAAGAATTGGCAGAAAGTGATGACTGTGATGGAGGTTTATCCTAACATTACACGTGAGAAACTGGAAGGAGCTCTTGGTCTTTCAAGGAGTGGCGTGGCAAAGATTATCCGCCAACTGATAGACGAAGCCAAGATAAAGCGTGTCGGTCCTGATAAGGGTGGACACTGGGAGGTTATTCCTTCCGATGAAGAGCCGGAGTATTTCTTCTTCTATGGCCATGACCCGGAGAAAGTAGGCGACAAGGCGGTTTTCAGCCAGTGGTATAAGAGCCCATTCATGGTTGACGGCCATCGCTACAACTGCATGGAGCAATATATGATGTCGGAGAAGGCTGTGCTTTTCAAGGATTTCGATATGCTTAAGCAGATTCTTAACGCACAAGATCCTGCCACATGCAAGAAACTTGGTCGCAAGGTAAGGAACTTTGACGGCGAGAAATGGAACGAACATTCGCAGAACATCGTCTTCAAGGGCAACTATGCCAAGTTCTCTCAGAACCCTCGCTTGCTCCAATTGCTCCTTACCACAGGCGATAAAGTACTTGTTGAGGCAAGTCCGTTCGACAAGATTTGGGGCATCGGAATGCGTGACTCAAAAGCTGCCCAAGACCATCGTAACTGGCGTGGCAAGAACCAGCTCGGCTATACTCTCACTCGCGTGAAGAAGGCTATCATAGCCGATGACATTTTGGGAATTGGAAAGTGATATATTAAGCCCCACCAGACATCACGTCTGATGGGGCTTGTAACTAACCAATACCTAATGGAACTAAATCTATGAACTAAAGTTTCGATTCTTTTTAATTTATAGAACCCACCTTTATCTGCGTGGACCATATCCAGGGCGTGCGTTGTGTCCAGGAGGTGGAGGAACAGGAGCACCGCCGTGATGGTGAGGGTTCATTACTGGGCGTGGAGGAATAACGTCGTAATGACCGTTGTAGCGACCGCCTCTCCAAACCAGTTCTGCGCCGCAAGTGTGGCAGAATGTGCGACCGGCATGGCGATCGAGATGATTGTGACGGCAGTGTCTCCAATCAGCGTGATTGTGGTGACGAACTTCCATGCGTGGAGCAGGAGCAGCGTTATGCCAAGTATTACCGTGAGGGTTTGCGTTAGCTGTCATTGCGAGAGCTGCAAAAGCGAGAGTCATCATTGTTGCCTTCATAATCGTATATTTTTTAAGAGGTTTAACTTTTGTTTTTTCTTGTTTCCTTAACAACTGTTTTGTTGTTTTGTTGCTGCAAAATTACGACTATTTATGAAGATTGCAAGAAGTCTTTCCCTATTCCGGAAAGAAGTTTCCCTAAAGCGAGGAGGGAAATCCCCAGACGTGCACTATTTTGTCAAAATCAGGCACTTTTTCCGTCTGAAACAGCCTTTTTTTCCTGATAATTGAAGAAAATGCAACTGAGAGGGGCTGTGTTTCAAAAAATATTTTTAACTTTGCCAGCGATAAGGGAAACACTATGAGCACAAATATACAGTATGAGAATAATCAAACGACAAACGTTGGTAGCATACTACACTAAGCATCCGTCTGCAAAAGATGCCCTTGAAGACTGGTATTATAAGGTAAAGGATGCTGATTGGAAGAACTTTGCTGATATGCGTGCCACCTTCAATAGCGTTGATAGTGTAGGCAATCAGCGTTATGTGTTCAATATCAAGGGAAATGATTTCCGTTTGGTGGCTGTAGTCAAGTTTACACCATCACACGTTTTGATTCGTTTCATTGGAACTCATGCTGAATACGATAAGATTAAAGACATACAAAACATTTAGCAGATATGAAGATCATAGATGAAAAGAGTTACATGGCTGCCATGAATAGATTGGAAGAGCTTGAATGTATCGTTACGGACGACACACCAGCTACAGACCCGAACTACATGGAGTTGGACGCACTGATAGATGCTATCGATGTGTACGAGGAAAAGGCTTATCCAATTGCAAAGCCTACACTCGCTGCTACCATCAAGTTGCGTATGTATGAGATGGGACTTACCCAGACCGCACTTTCCAAGAAGCTTGGCGTAAGCACGTCTGCACTTCGTCGATACATCACAGGACAGACAGAACCTGCTCTCCCTGTGGCTCGCAGAATCAGCAGTTCCCTGAACATCTCGCCAGCAATAGTTCTGGGGGTATAAGAATCATTATATAATAACAATAAAGTCTAACCATTAAATACAATTTGATTAGTCTTTGCCTTCCTTCGACAAACTCAGGACAGGCTTATTGACGCTACGAGATAGAAACAAAATTTAAAACCAGAAGATGTCTGAGTTCCGCAGACTTACTGGGTTATACAGACTTTTAGAATAAGAAACCAGTTAAATCTAATAACGCTTTCAGAAATGAAAAAGATTCTATTCACGCTTTTATCTCTGCTGATGCTATGCAATACGGTAAGGGCAAAATACATAGGTCTGGAGACCGACATCGTAATTGATGGACTCACATATGCTTTTACCAAGTATGACAACGTTAATGAGAGCTTCTTCTCCATTAGCTCACCTAAGGAAGGTAACTACGAGGGAGATATCAAAATACCTGCAACTGTGATATACAAGGGAGTCACTTACGAAGTACGCAGAATTTCCTCCTACTGCTTCTGCTACGACGAAAAGGTCACATCAGTCACCATTCCAAACACTGTGACGGAAATTGGCATCAACGCCTTCCTGGGGTGCTATGGACTCAAGACGCTCACCATCCCGGCATCTGTCACAAAGGTAGACAAGGCAGCCTTCGGTGGATGCACGCTCAGGTCGCTCAACATCGAGGGGAAATGGTCTAACTATACCGACGCCCTAATGCAACTCAATACTTCCTCCATTGTCTGTGCTAATGCAAGTGAACTTAGTAAGATTAGGTCTGCATTCAAAGGAACTGTAGCTGAGTTGGGATTTGATCCGGAGCCGTGTGTTGATGGCATTGACTACATACTCGTGCAGGGAAACAACTACACCGCATCAGCAGGCACCTTTACCGCAACTGTACGCAGCAAGAAGACCGGCCGCTACTCTGGCGACATTGCCATACCCGAGAGTATCAACGTAAATGGAAAGTCGTATTATGTCACAGCGATCGCCCAATCGGCTTTCAGTAGATGCGAGGAACTCAGGTCTGTCACCATGTCGGACAAGGTTAATGCCATTGGAGCCAGCGCATTCGCATTTTGCCTCAGTCTCGAAAAGGTTCACCTCTCCAACACCATCATAGAGATTCCTGGATCGGCATTCGAGCGTTGCGAGAAACTTATACAGGTTGACATGCCAGCCAGTCTCACGAAGATCTCGTCTTCTGCATTTTCTGGATGTCGGTGTCTTGAGAAGATTGACATACCGGAACGGGTCTCAAGTATTGATACATGGGCTTTTGACCAGTGTCTGACTCTCACGGAACTGAACGTTGCAGCAAACAACAGATACTATACATTTGAGGGGGAATCGCTTTACAACAAGGAAAAGTCAACACTCATCATGCGACTTCCTGGATACTCAGGTAGGGACTTTGTCGTACCGGAGGGCGTGAAGACTATTGGAAAATACGCATTATGTAATCAGGTTATATGCCATATCACTCTTCCGCAATCGCTGCGCCGCATTGAGGACTATGCCTTTTACGGCGTAGGAAAGCTTGAGCAACTTGAGCTCCCTATGCATCTTGAACATATCGGACATTCTGCCTTTGCCAGCAATTACACATTCGTCAGGCAGATAGTCATTCCATCCACCGTGACAAGTATGGGATTCGGTGAAACTCTCTTCGGTGAACAAAAACTTGAAAGTGTAGTGTTTCTCAACTACCCTTCCAAGATAATCCGTAGTCAGACTAACCCGTACTACTTCCTCAGCGGACTCAACCCCGGGAAGACCACCATCTATGCGCATGGCTCTGAGGTGGAGCTGATCAGAGCTGTGTACGCGGGCAACGTGGTCAACATCGACGACCAGCTCGCCATGCTCAACGGAGACGTAAAACCGTACCTGAAGGGCTTCGAATTTGATCTCACATACGGTGCCGACGACAAACTGCAGTCTATTACTATTGGTGACCAGGTTGCACAACGTACAGACATCGGTCACTACTTCGTAAAGGGACTGAGCATTGACACAGAGTACGACATCATAGCCAACTACAAGGATTTCAGTACGCTGATTACTACGATTAAGACATTGTGTCCAGTGATTCAATGCGACAATTTTATGGCAACACAAACCACAATGTCAATTTATGGCATCACTGCTACTCAGGACATTACCGCAAAACCTGACGAAGTTGGCCAATGTTACGACAAGTCGTCAACAGAGCTCCATAAAGCGGACAAAAACGGAAACTATACAGTAAAGGATTTGAGTCCATCTTCCTCTTACTCATTTTATTTATACGCCAAATACGGTGATGACATTGCCTACACGATTTTTTCATTCTGGACACAGGCACTCAATCCGACTATAAATACAATAGCAATAGGTCCTACTACAGCCTCCATCCGTGGCAGCTACTCAAATGGCGACGCCAAAATCAAGCGTGCCTGGTTCAAAGACCACGATGGTGAAGGCACAAACATAGACTTTGTCGGTCTTAATCCGGAAACAAAATATGAGGCTACCTTCTACGTAGAGTCCGAGGATGGACGCATAGAGTCAAAAACCATCACCTTCACCACACGGAAATTGATGCTTGAGACACTTCTGCCAAAATGCGTAACCTCATCCAATGCCATCGTGGCAGCGAAGACCAACATGAGTGACCTCGAAGTCAACGCTGGATTTCAGTGGCGCAAGTACGATGCACCGACAGAGCTCAAGTCTTCAGAAGCCTACGCGGGCATCTATGATGGCACGATGGAGGGGTATATCAAGAACCTGCAGAGCGACAAGTATTATAAGGTGCGCGCATTCTACCTCTCCCAATCTGGCAAACTCTACACGGGCGAGTGGGTTACTTTTGACCCGAGCGACTTCTCATACTTTGAGCCTACCGTCCACACCTACGCGGCTACCGAGGTCACCGGCAATACAGCCAAGGTACGTGGATATGCACTCCCTGGTACAGAGGATATCATCAAGCAAGGCATCGAGTATTGGCGTACAGGATATTCCGGTATCAAGAGTCGCGCTATAACTAAGGCACCAGCTACAGGCACAAATATACTCTATATTGACGGGCAGGTCATGAGTGTCATTATTGATGGACTAACTCCATCGACCCAGTACACCTATCGTGCTTTCGCCACTACGGCAAGCGGCACTGTCTACGGTGAGGAGATGACATTCATCACAGATGTTCCAGTTACCATCAGGGCAATATCTGCCAGCGACGATACTCCAGTAACCATTATTGGCTACTACGATTTAAGAGGTACGCTCCACGCCATCCCTCAGCGAGGGGTCAATATTGTTAGGTATAGCGATGGTACAACCCGAAAGATGATGTTGAGATAAACCTGAGGATAAAAGTTAAAAGGTAACCTTGCGATAGGTACATGTAATAACCAAACTCCGCAAACACAGCGTTCTCTGTTGTTTGCGGAGTAATTTTTCTATAACCGAATATGAGTCGGATAGCAGATACTAAGCAAACTCCATGGTTGGCACACTGATTCAGTATTTCTTCAGCCATAGAACAAAAAGTAGGTATGAGATCCTTTTTGAGCCTCGCCAATCAGTTACGATGCCCTTGTCCAGCAAACCTTTCATTGCGGTTTGGACACTGCTGGCGGTCTTCAGGTTATGTCGCAGAAATACTCCTTTCTCGCATATTTCCCTATTACGAAAGGATTGAAATATCTGTCCATACCCTACACAATTAGATGATTATGCAAAATTACATAATTACTCTTGACCCTCCAAATATTTCTGCGGCAATTTGCAACTTTTTACCCAACAATTACACGTTCCCCAAGAGTATAATAAGAATCACTTTCTCCAAAAGTAAAATAAGAGTCATGTTCCCTAGGAACTCACATTAGAAGTCATCCTCTATTTCATCCCTTGAGCAATCTCTCAAGTTCAGTTTCCTGCTTGCTAGTAACAGGCACGGAGATGCTTTCCTCAATGACTGCAGTAGTGTCATTGGGAGTCTGGATTCCTTCGGATGTTTTAGTCGTGGTAGTGGTTATGGTGTCAGTCTTTTCTGTTTGCGGCACTGCTGTGTTGTGGGTGTGTGGGGACATTAGCCAATAGATGAAGTATCCCACCGCAAGCAAACCAATACAGGTAATGATCCAGTCGGCGGTATAACTTTTATGTGAATAGCGAAAGCGGTAGGTCCTCCTCTCAGCTAGTCGTTCCTTTTCTACTTCTTCCGGATGGACATACTCGTAATAAGGATGATCTTTGTCGTACTTAGCAGCAAAGAGATCCTGCTCCTCCTGCTCCTGCCTCCGTTCTTCCTCGTCATCGTAGATGTTCACAATCTTGTTTTTTTGCTTTTTAGAAATATCCTTCGGGTGCAGAGTTATGCTTTTTTGCCCGAAATAACAAATATAATTTGCTATTTCATTTGCAGAGTTTTATTTTTTTTCTAAATTTGCATCCGTAAACTTATCTAATTGGAGGAAATAACATGACAAACAAAAAGACAAGCATTTTCGTTTCACTGATTACGACCGTACTGCTGCTCTGCTTCTCCGCTTCAGCATCGGCGCAGCGAATACAGAACTCCAACTACGGAACTGCCGGCTACATAAAGTCAGACGGCAGGATACAGGACAGCAGCTATCGCACTATCGGCTACATCAAGAGCGACGGTCGCGTACAGGACAGCAGCTACCGCACTATCGGCTATATAAAGGATGACGGTCGCGTGCAGGACAGCAGCTATCGTACAGTCGGCTACATCAAGTCGGACGGCAGAATACAAGACAGCAGCTACCGCACTATCGGCTATGTAAAAAGCGACGGTCGCGTACAGGACAGCAGCTACCGCACCATCGGCTATGCCAAGGACGTGCCCGCGTCAGGCGCCGCCCTGTTCTTTTTCTTTATGAAGTAACAAAAGTAACCCTAATAAACGATGAAAAAGATTTTCTCACTCCTTATCTTTATCGCAGCCTGCTGTACATCATGCGCGCAGCAGACAGACATGAGTCAGTACATGCCGAAACTCAAGAACGGCGAGATCGCACCAGACTTCTCCCTTCCGCAGTACGACGGCGGCAAGAAGATTGCACTCTCAGACCTCAAGGGCAAGTATGTCCTGCTCGATTTCTGGGCATCATGGTGTGGCGACTGCCGCAGAGAGATGCCTATCATGGAAGAGGCTCTCAAGGACTATGCCGGCAAGATAGAGGTGCTATCCGTTTCGTTCGACAAAACCAAGGAAGCTCTCAAGGGCTATCTGAAGGAACATCCTGCAAACTATCCTGTGCTGTGCGACTACTCAGCGTGGAAGGAAAGCAGCGTGACAAAGGCTTATCAGCTCGGCTGGATTCCTACATTCTTCATAATAGCTCCAGACGGAAAGATTGCAGGCAGCGGCATTGACGGAAAGGGACTGAAGGACGAACTGGCACGCATCTTCACCGCTGAAGGAGACAAGCTGCCTTTCGAGAGCGACACCTTCGTAACAGACAAGGGACGCAGCATTACCGTTTCCTTCATCAAGCACGGTACGCTGATGATAGACATTGACGGCTCCATCATACATATCGACCCTGTGCTCATGTTCGGAACAGACTATAGCAAACTGCCAAAGGCAGACCTCCTTCTCGTAACCCACGAGCACAAGGACCACTTCGACATGGACGCTATCAGCGCCGTCAGCAAGAACGGAATGCGATTCCTCAGCAACGGTCGTGTGGCAGAGATGTCTGAGAAGAGCGAGGCAATGCAGATTGGTCAGACGATAACCGTAGCCCCAAACTTCGCCATCACCGCCACAGCAGCCTATAACAACAGCCCGGGCAAGGAGCAGTTCCACCCAAAGGGTCGCGATGTAGGCTTCATCCTTGAGATAGACAACCTCAAGATCTATGTTGCAGGCGATACAGAGAACATTCCGGAGATGAAGCAGCTGAAGGACATCGACATTGCATTCCTTCCAGTTAACCAGCCGTTTACGATGACTCCAGAGCAATGCATCAACGCCGTAGAGATGTTCTCTCCGAAGATAGTCTATCCTTACCACTATGGCAACACAGACCTCGCGCCTATAGTAGAACACTTCAAGAACAACGAGAAGGTGGACGTCAGAATCCGCCAGCTGCAGTAGCTTTCTTGAATGTTACTTGGAGCAGCGAACATGAATGGTGCGGACGAGGCGGAGATGATAGTTCTTAACTGTTGCTCCTGCATTGGTAATGGTGTTGAGCTTGAAGGAATATGTCTTTGTGGCATTCTCGCAGAGGTAACGTAGGTTATTTCCCTTGTCGTCTGTGAGTGATATTGGGGCCGCATGAGCTTCGGTGAGCAGATTAGCAAAGGCATCTGGATTGTCGCGATAAGCCTGAGAGAGGATTCGTGCCTCGCCTTCATTCGGCATGCGCCAGTCTGAGAGGTCATATTCGTGATAGCTCTGTGCTATAGAAGTGGCTTCGTCTGGAGTGGATGTATTGAGTGCCGATGTGAGATTGTCCCAATCGTTCAACGAGAATAGGAGGAGAGAGGCTGATTGTCCCGAAGTGGACTCTTCTAGGGTGGTGGCTACGACGAGGTGCCCATTCCATACGGTGAGCTCTTGTGGGATAGAAGTGACCTCAATGTAGTCCGTTATGTCCTCCTGATTGCCTGCACCACCGGGATTGATGGTTGTTGAGCCTGCATTGGTGAAACTGAAATCAAGGACGACAGGCGACGTCCATTGTGAAGGGGTTACAGTGCCACTGAAGAGGAAAGAGCCTTCCGCATAGCTGCCGTTAATCTGATATGGGGTGCCTACCTCAAGAGATGCAAGGTATGTGGCAGAGGCGTATTGCTCTCCTTCGCTATCGTTGTAGGCGATGGTGAAGGTGGTGTTTCCTATTGTTGGGAATATGTAAACAGGTGAGGAAGTGGTGAAGGTCTTTCCTGAGACAGATGCTCCTGAAACAAGGGTCAAAGGAATGCGCGACGACTGAGTTGAAGAGGTTGTTCCGTTGAAAGCAATACCTGTGGTTGGTGATGCTACTGTGATGTTTGCCGAAGAGCACTGGTCAGGAAGGTTTTCAAGCTTAACGTTGAGAGATGCAACTTTATAATGCAGTTGTACTGTAGCTGTAGATGCTGAAGTCTTAGGCGTTACATCAACAAAACCCATCTGTATAGGACTGGTGGCATAACCTTTGGAGAGAGTTGATGAGGCTGGTGCCTTCATCGTGATGACAGAAGACAAAGTTGGTGTGGCAGGAATGTCATAGCACTCAGGATCTGCGGCTAGAACAACGATGCGGCTTTCCGATTGCTGAGGAAGGGAAAGCTTGAAGTCGCTTTCTGCATTGGTAATCTGCTTGCTAGCAATAAGTGCGCCAGAGCTGTTGAATGCGTATGCATAGATGTTTCCTTGCAGTTCCGTTCCCTCAATGGAGCGAGTGAGAATGCGCACGGTACAGTTTTCCGTACTTCCCTGTTCCTTATCCGAAAGGTCGTATTTAGCACAAGAGACAATTGTTAGAAGAATGAATGCGTAGAGTAGATGAATTTGTTTTATTGAGGTTCTCATCGTTAGAATGTTTTTAATTCGTGGGAGCTCTATAATTTTTATTATAAATACTAACTTTCTTTAGAACGGCAAACCGACTGCGAAATGGAAGGTGAAGTCGCGTGAGATCTTTGGATTGAATATGGCCCAGTGTTCCTTTTCTGTGTGGAATGCTGGGTTTATTGCTTTCATACCGCAGTCAAAACGAAGGATGAAGTAGTCAAAGTTTAGGCGCAACCCTGCTCCGTAGGCTACGGCTATTTCTTCTGCAAAATGGGCTATGCGAAACTTTCCACGGGGCTGATCTGTATATTCGCGCAGTGTCCAGATATTGCCGGCATCTACGAAGGCGGCATAATTGAACTTCCAGAACAGGGGGCCGCGCAGCTCTGCATTGAGGTTGAGCTTCACATCGCCTGTATGGTTTATAAAGTCTATGGCTCCGTCTGTACTGTGGAATCGTCCTGGACCTAGCTCTCTCACGCCCCATCCTCTGACGGAGTTGGCTCCTCCTGCAAAGTAGCGTTTTTCGAATGGCAGTATGGTGCTGTTGCCGTATGGATAGGCTATGCCGAGGTCGGCGTGAAGTGCTAGGTCTGTCTTTGGTTTGAGGGTGAAGATCTTTGTATAGTCAAAGTCGAACTTCACATATTGTGCGAAGGCGTTGTTGAATACGATGCGCTGTCTGTCTTCGTTTCTTTTCGCATTGACGAGCTCGGACAGTGCGCTGAGCGTATTGCCGGCTGTCTCTAGCCCGACTCGATAGGCTTGGTTGCGCCCTTTGAAGCTTATGTTTATTCCGATCTTCATGATGAAGATGTCTTCATAGTTGTACTTCAGTATGGCGTTTCGCTTGCTGCCTGACTCTAGGTAGGTCTTGCGGAAGGTGTCGGACATCCACGGCATGGAGATAAAGTTGAGGTCGAGCAGGTCGAACAGGTAGGTGTGGGAATGCGACTGGCTCTGCCAGCGATAACGCCATGCGGAGCGGAACACTCGGCGATGGAACTCTGGGCGATTCTGCGTGTTGTAGCTTACGGATAGTTCGGAAGAGGCGAGATAGCGACGGCGAAACTGGGACGTGAGGAACGGTGCAAGGATTCGTGGGAACTCGAGTTTTGCTTCTGCACCGATTTCCTTGTAGTCGCTATCTTTGTAGCCTTCGAGACGGCTTATCGCCTCAAAAGCTCCGCGAAGCTGCAGGCTGAGGGTCTCGCTGCCATGGAAGAGATTGCGGTTTGAGAAGGTAAGTGATGCTGCCGCACCAAGGTTTCCGGCTGTGTTGGTACCTTCGGGCATGAAGGAGATGCTGTTCACCTTGTTCGGCTGCATACGTATTTCGGCGTCTATAAGCGTTGTGTCTTGTCGTTCGTTCAGTATGACTTGCACTGAGCGCAAGGCTCCGAGACGACCGAAGCGGTTGTAGGTGTTTTGCAGGTCTGTATATGAGAAGAGCTTGCCTTCCTCAAGCATTGTGTTTTCTGCGAGTACGCTTGGACGTAATATCTGTCTGTTAGGGAGGTAGTCTATCTTTCCGATACGGTATTGCGGATGACTGGTTGGCACCATGGAGGAATTGGCGCGATATTTGCCGATCTTCATTATCATCCACACGTGGTTGTCGCCGCTTATGGTGTCGGCATCAACGGTGATGAACTCTTTGTTGAAGCGGCTGTAGCCGTAGTCAAGTAGGAGGTCTGTTATACGCTTGCGCTCGCTGTTGAGCGTGTTAGCATTGAAAGGCTTGTGCTCAAAGAGGGCGGGGTCGGGTAGTGCGTTGTGGTTTCGGAGCATGGTGTCCAGAAGCTGGTCTTCCACTTCGCTGTCAAAGGATCCAACCATAAGTTGCTTTCCGGGGAAGAGTCGGTAAGTTACGTCCATTTTGCCTTTTTCGTTCAGCATGGTATCTACGATAACTTGTGCCTGCATGTATCCGTTATTGTTCAGGATAGCCTTGAAGTCCTGACGTGAACTCTCCGTCTTCTGTGCGTCAAAGATGGTCTTTCTGCCCTTGCCGGTCATCTTGTCAATGAAACTCTTCGCTGAGTTCTGTCGCAAATAGGGGCGAAACTGCTCTGTTGCCACATTTTCGTCCTCGCTCTCTATTAATACATTACCAAGAAGATGCTCTCCTTCTGCAAGTCGAGGAGAAGAGCAAGAGAGGAGGCAAAGCAGAAGGCTCCCTCCGACTCCCCACCATAGGGGGGAGAGAAAGAAATTAAATATTTTGGTAATGTTTTTATGAAACATTGTCAAATATGGTAATGTGTGAACTCCCTCTATCTTCTAAACTCTGAGCATGTTATAGCTGTTGCTATTGCTACGTTGAGACTTTCAGCCGTATCTCCATCGGAGAAGCTCGGGATGAGCAGTTTGTGCGTGACAAGCTGTCGCACTTCTTCTGAGATGCCTTTGCCCTCGTTGCCCATGACGATTACTCCGTTCTTGCTGAGCTCCTGCTGATAGATGTTCTCGCCGTCGAGGAAAGTGCCGTAGATAGGTGTACCCTGTGGCAGCGACTCAATCCATTTTGGCAAACTTTCTACATATAGAATTTTTATGCGCGCGAGACTTCCCATCGTTGCCTGTACTGTTTTCGGATTGTAGGCATCTGCGGTGTCGCGGCTGCATACGATTTCCTTTATGCCAAACCAGTCGGCTATGCGGATGATGGTGCCTAGATTGCCCGGGTCTTGCACGCCGTCAAGTGCAAGTAGCAAACAATTGATAATTGAGAATTGACAATTGAAGACGGCTCGCAGTCAGAGTTTGGAATTCTGAATACCGCAAGTTCACTTTGCGGATTCTTCAGAAAGCTAACCTGCTTAATGTCCTCAAGATCAGTAAGGAAGATCTCCGGCTCCTGATATTTCAAGAACTCGCGCACCGCCTTAGGACCCTCCACAACGAAGAGTCCATGACGGTCGCGATACTTCTTCTGCTCGAGCGAGCGGATGAGTTTCTTCTGAGCGTTGGAGAGCATTATAAATTCTTCAGTTCGTCAATCTTTGCGTGTGGGTCGTCAGCCTTGAATACATAACTGCCAGCTACAAACACGTCAACACCAGCCTCAGCAAGCAGCGGAGCAGTCTCATGCTGTACGCCTCCATCAACCTCGATAAGAGCGTTGCTGCCCTTGCGTGCTATGAGTTCGCGAAGCTGGTGCACCTTGTCCAGAGTGTTCATAATGAACTTCTGGCCGCCGAAGCCCGGATTCACGCTCATGAGCAAGACCATGTCCACATCGCAGATGATGTCTTCAAGCATGCAGATTGGCGTAGAAGGATTGAGCGTAACGGCAGCCTTCATGCCGGCATCATGAATCTCCTGAACTGTGCGGTGCAGGTGAGTGCATGCCTCGTAGTGTACATTCATCATCATTGCCCCCAAAGCAACTGTTTGCTTAATGTAGCGCTCCGGCTGAAGAATCATATAGTGTACGTCGAGCGGCTTCTCGCATATCTTTGCCACCTGCTCGAGTACAGGAAAACCGAAGGATATGTTTGGCACGAACGAACCGTCCATCACGTCAAGATGGAGCCAGTCCGCATTGCTCTTATTGAGCATTTCAATATCCTTGCGCAAGTCTAAGAAATTGGCGGCAAGGAGGGACGGCGAGACTATCATAATTGTTATTTAGAAGTTTTCAGCACAAATCTCGAAGTAAGCCTGTGGATGTGCGCAAGCAGGGCAAACTTTAGGCGCTTCAGTACCAACCACGATGTGTCCGCAGTTGCGACATTCCCAAACCTTAACCTCACTCTTCTTGAACACTTCCTGTGCCTCAATGTTCTTAAGGAGTGCGCGGTAACGCTCTTCGTGGCGCTTCTCGATGGCAGCTACGAGACGGAACTTTGCAGCCAACTCAGGGAAACCTTCCTCCTCAGCAGTTTTTGCGAAGCCTTCGTACATGTCTGTCCACTCGAAGTTCTCACCATCAGCAGCAGCTGCAAGATTCTCTGCTGTAGAACCGATGCCGTTAAGTTCCTTGAACCACATCTTGGCGTGCTCCTTTTCATTGTCTGCTGTGTGCTGGAATATTGCAGAAATCTGTTCAAAACCTTCCTTCTTTGCCTTTGAAGCAAAGTAAGTGTACTTGTTGCGAGCCTGTGACTCACCAGCGAATGCAGCCTCCAGATTCTTTTCTGTCTGCGTGCCTGTGTACTTTGTCTGTGCCATAATTTTTTTGTTTGTAGTTGATGTTTCTTTTGTTTTTACAATGCAAAGTTACATATTATTACTTGAAAGAGCAAGAGATATCATTAAAACAAAGCGTTTTTTATGAAAAATTCACATAAAAAGACTGTTCCCAGCCCTTTTTCTGCAACATTTTTTCTATGAATTCCTTGTTTTTCTTCCTTATTTCAAAAAAAGTCGTACCTTTGTCCGCAGTAAAGATGAAGTATGGAGGTGCGGTGGGAATAGATCGAACTCACTTACACATTAATTAATATAAAACTATGGTAAAGCATGTAATTCTCTGGACACTTAATCCAGAACTCTCCGAGGAGGAGAAAAGAAACGTGAAGGTTGGCATCAAGGAAGGTCTCGAAGGACTCGTAGGCAAGGTGCCTGGTTTAATTGACGCCAAGGTGAACATTGACGGTCGTCTTGATTCGAGCAACTGTGACGTTATGCTCGACTCCACACTCGAAAACGAGGAGGCTCTCAAGGGCTATGCCGTACACCCAGAGCACGTGGCAATAGCCAACGGCAAGGTTCGCCCTTACACCGTGCAGCGCGTCTGTCTCGACTTTGAGGTATAAGACGAAGCGACGACGACTTCCCCTTTTTCTGCAAAAATAGTTGTATTGCCGAGCTTTTTTCTGACCATAACGGAAAAAAGTGGCAGAAATGTTTGTTGATATAAATTAATTTTGTAACTTTGCACTCTCTAATTCTAATGATGAGCGCAACTTTCGAAGATTATTTAATAACAATATTATAATTAATTAACATTTCATGAGTCAGAAAAGAGTTTATACCTTCGGTAACGGACAGGCTGAAGGTAACGCACAGATGCGTGAGGCACTCGGTGGCAAGGGTGCTAACCTTGCTGAAATGAACCTTATCGGTGTACCAGTACCTCCAGGTTTCACAATCACAACAGATACTTGTAATGAA